>DAXX01000015.1:6751-24922 GCA_002506605.1 Thaumarchaeota archaeon UBA160 | reverse complement strand
TAAAAGCATCGTATGCCCCTTTTATCAGTTTTTCAATATTATCCTTTATAGGGGCTTCTTTTCTTTCAAAATATCTCTTTATTTGCTCTACAGTTTTATTCAAATCCATAGGCTTCTCATAGAATGAAAAAGGCGCTACGTCTGAATCCACTGTGCCTGAAACATGAGAAAATGGCCCTATTGTTTTTCCGCTCATTATTGAGGTATTTATGGCTGTTCTTGCAAAATCTCCGATAAAAGCACCTACCTTTATTCTGCCTGTATCAACCTTCTTTATACCGTTAAAAACCCGAATTGTTCCATAGGTATTTTTTAAGTTGCTAGTAGTTGTGCCTGCTCCTAAATTTGAGTAGCCCCCAACGTAGCTGTCTCCAACGAATCCATAGTGTACTTTATTTGAAAAATCCTCTATTATTGACCTCTCTAGCTCGCCCCCAATCCTACAATTTTTGCCGACATATGAAGAAACTACCTTTGCAAATGAAACAACAGATCCAGCAGAAATATAAGCTGGCCCATATACAACGCTCATAGCTTCAATTTTAGCACCTTTCTCTATGATTACAGGACCGTTTGAATCATCTATTACAGCAAATTTGCTTATTTCACCATTTAAAGAGCTTTTTTCAAACGGTGGGCTTAACAAAGAACCTGTTATTTCCCATACGCCTTTAAAAAGGTAGCCATTTACATTTTTTTTCACCGTGTTTTTTAGAGACCCCTTCGAAACTACAAGCGTTTCTGATTCCCAGAGGGACTCCCCATCCTTTAACTGGTCTAGAGCGGATTTGATGAGCTCTGGCCTTATTCTTGAATTTATTATTGCGTCATAATTTTTTGCTTCTTTAAGATTGTAAGATTCTATAATGTATCTAGGAGCTATGTAACCTTCTATTTCTCCAACTTCTTCTTTTATCCAGTCAATCAACTTTTTATATCTGTAAATTATGAAAGAAGAAGGTTTTACTAAGGAGTACGGATATAAACCTCCTGGATACTCTTCTTCAAAAACGGCATATTTTAGCTTCAAGGTATATCCCCAAACCTTTCAGCAAACTCATATGCAGCTTTCCTGTATGATTCTATGTTTCCAACGTCAACAAAAGATTCAACATCATAAATCAAGACTTTTTCTTTAGAATTTATAGCATTCATTACAGCGTTGTTCATCCCATATTTTTGCTCTGGTATGTATTTTAAAAATTGAGGTTCAAACACAAATGCTCCTGCCGCAACTCTATAAGAAACTTCGGGTTTTTCACTCCAGCTTTTAAGCACCCCTTTTTCTTCTTCTATAACACCATAACGAAGTTTTTCTTTTAATTTAGCTGTGAGCACAGTCGCTATAGCTGAAGTTTCCTTATGCCGCTTTATTATGTCGTTTAAATCGGCTTTAATTATGCTGTCAGAATAACTTACAAAAAAAGTTTCTTGTTCTCCTTTGGCTATCCACTTTAGCTGTCCTGCTGTGCCCAAAGGTTTTTCAGAACTTTTTATTCTAAGCCTTGTACCATTATACGAGTCTTTCAAAACAACATCATAAGCCCATCTTCTACCGCTAATCGCGATTATTATCTCATCAAATTTATAACTTGTGATCCAGTCCAGTATGTGCTCTATGACTGTTTTAGACCCTAGAGTAAGGAGAGGTTTAGGCAGAAGTAGGCTGTAAGGGTATAACCTAGTCCCAAGACCGCCTGCCAATATGTAAGCTTTCATGATCTAATAAGGCGCGGCTTTCGTTAAAAACTTTTCACATTCAAGTTTTCACCACTCGCAAAGGCATTCATGTTTAGCTTTTGAGTTTCTAGAGAAATAAAGCCCCTTTTCTGGAACGCACTTTAATCTGTAAAATTCTTCGCTCATCTTTTTCCCTTTCACTTTCAAAAATTTTATTGCGAGCACAGCCTCCTTGTTTTTATAAGCGCCAAATATGTTAAGGAAATTAAAAAGTCTGTTAATTTCCTCAAGAGGAACGTAGATTTTATCGTTTCTTGAAGCTTTCGCCTCTACAGCAACTAATGCATTATGCTTATCATCGATCGCAATGACGTCTGGCAGATGAATAGATGGGCTTCCAAGCCTTAACGCTTTCCAACCTTTTTTCCTGAAAATCTTTACTATCTTATCTTCCCAATCGTATCCTCTTTTTTTGTTACCCATAATTCAAGCTTACCTTTCTTCTTACAGTTTCTTGAGTTCTCGTAATAAATGGATTCACGTTCCTGTAAATTGATAAAAATATTGTTGCCACATCTAGAAGAAAAATCTTTACTATCAAATCTTCACCTTTCCCAACATTTACCTCATAAACTCTATGTCCAAGTCCCTGTAAAGCTTCAGAGATTATCTTAAACCTCTCCGTCACGAGATTATCATCATCTGATGAGCTTATCATTACTATAGGTAAATTGTAATACATTTCCCAGGCAGTAATCCCGTTATGCGCAACCTCCATTATGTTTTCATAAACAGAATGGAGCTTTGCGTTCTCACTTAATAGATATCTGAAACGTAGAGCATGAGCTTCCGCACCGTTCGAATAATAAATTCCGGCAAGAAAAGAGTTTTTCAGGAAATCTGCCAATCTTTTTGCTTGTTCCCCTAGAGCCTCTTCTCTTCTTAAAAGGTTCTTAAAGTAAGATCCAACCATTTCAGTATTATTAGCTTTTAAAATTTTATCTAACAGCGGTATAAGACCTGACATGAGATAAGGAAAACCTAATCTTGTGCTCTTTTCTTTGTTTATCTTTATAAAGCTGATTTTTTCATTTTTACATAACTCTTCAAGTTTTCCACCCCCAACTACAGCATAAACAGTCATGCCAAGCTTTAAGGCTCTTTTTGCGCATTCTATGGTTTCTACAGTGTCGCCTGAATGGCTCACTACCACCAAGGCTTCTCCCTTCAACTTTTCATACGGCATTTCTCCCGGCTTTAACACTAGAAGCTTATCTTTACCGTATAGCTTTTCAGAGACAAGCAGAGGTATCAACGAAGCGCCGTAACCGCAACCGTAAACACGATTTGCGTTAACAACCTCAAAATCAAATTTTACTGGCTCATACATGGACGGCCATCGCTCGTATACTTCTAACATATCCTCAGCTGAGCTCATGATAAAATAAACTTAAATGTAGTTTAAAATCTTTTGTTTAAAAAGTTTAAGGAACTCCTAGAGTATTTCCAACCCCAACGACAAGAACTCTGTCTCCTTCAACTGTTTTTTCTTCTATAAGAGCTTTTACTTTTTCCACTGCTTGAAGAGCAGCCCTTCTGACATTGTCATTCATTTCACCTATAGCTTCTTTCAAAGACATTTTGACTATAAACGCGTGCAATGGAATGTTATATTTTGTTGCGCTTTCTTCTATTTTAAACCTATCATTACCAGGACCTCCCATAGCAACTCCGAAACCTTCTATTGTTTCTCCTGTTTCCTCCCCTTCAAACTTAAGGCCCGCATCTACTGTAATTATTATTTTTGGCGCAAAGTTTTCAATAACCTTTTTAACTGCATCCCCCGGCCTTCCAACAGTAGAACCGGGCCCTTTTGCCTTTAAAATGAGCACGTTTCTACCTTTATATTCCGTTTCTGCTATTTCAGTATCTTCTTCGATTTCTTTAAACTGCGCGCCATTTGCGAGCTGTACAGCAACAAGAGGTCCTAGACCATCCCCTATGCTTTTACCGTTGATTATCGGATCCAAGCTTGCATAGTAAGCCTCAGCCTCCTCCATGATGAACGGCAACATTACCTGCAACATTATTAAAGAATAATAATCATGATAGTTCTTTGCAGAAAGATACTGGTGCCTTGCATATTTGTATAATTCGTTTAAAGCGAGCGCGCTTTCTGCCAGACCACTTAGATTCTTTATCTGAATCTCGTCTGCTTGAACTAAAGACTTCAACCTTGTTATGAAAAATTTTTCGTATGTCTTGACAAGTTGGTCAAGCTTTTCAACTATGCCATGAGGATCAAGGTCTGTTGGGGAGATCATAAACGAATTTACAATTATATTTGCTTCGTTTTTTGCGTCCTCTTCCTTTACTCCTCTCTTTTTTAATTCGCTGACGAACCTGTCAAGAGAACCCTTTGCCATATTTTCAAGTACGCTAAGATGTTTTGAGACTGACCTCATATTTAGTTCAAGCTGAATCCTTTGACCATATGCAAGAAAAACAACAATAAGCATTATCCATATAAAGTTAGAGATATATACGATATTGGTCATAAATGTGTTTGACATGCTCTAAAAATAGGCTAAAATAGAATTAAATAAACGTTGCTAAATTAATGAAAATATTTACTAAACATCGATTCAATTAGCTCATGATCAAGCTTTTCGTACGTTTCGGTTGTGCCAACATCTATCCAGAAAGAATTGGTAACATACCCTCCAACTAGTCTTTCTTTTACTAGAGACGTTATCATATCTCCCATTATGTCTATTTCACCTTTCATTTCGGAAAACCTTTTAATAGCTTCCGTTTTCATGACAAGCACACCTATAGTTGGATTTATGTTGATGGAAGGCTTTTCTTTAAACGATATTACTGTATCCTCTTTCATCTCTGCAACGCCAACCGGCAACTTATAATGATCGGAAACTGCCAACGTTGCAAAAAATCTTTTTTCTTTATGAAAATTTAGAAGCTTTGTCAAGTCCATGTCTGTCAATATATCTGAATAATAGATAAGTACGTCTTCATAACCATCAAACATTCCTGCCCTATAAGCGTTTATCAATGCTCCCCCGTTGCCTTTCAGTTCATTGCTATCATATGAATAATCTACCTTAAGACCAAAGTTTGAACCGTCCCTGAAATAGTTCACTATCTGTTCAGCTTTATATCCAACTAGCATCGTTACTTTGTTTATATTATGAAATTTAAGATACCTTATTATGAACTCCAGAATAGGTTTTTGGGATGTGCCTATCGGAAGCATCGTTTTTTGAAAATAATAGGTTAAAGGTCTCAGGCGAGATCCTGTGCCTCCGCACAGTAAAGCAGCCTTTACACTCATGGTTTATTCATTTATTTTATAATTTAAAAATTTTAAGCATCTATCTTTTCCAGTTTTTCAAGGATTAAATTTACTTGCTCGTAAAGAGCATCAAGTTCGTCTTTGTCTTCTTTTTTATCCTCCTTACTTTCTTTTACTACTTCTATGTTGTACTTTTCTATTTCTTTTTTTAGCTCGTCTAACCTTCTATCTATTTCGGCTATCTTTTCGTTTATTAAGCTTACCAACTGATCCCTCAATGATTGAAGCTCTTTTAACTCAGCCAATGTAGAAAACTTTGAAATATCCCTGTTTATGTTTTTCAATTCTTCTTTGTATTTTTCGATCAAATTCGTTTTTATTTCTGAATCGAGATCGTTCATGGCATAGACTCTTAAAAGGGCATCAGAAATTATTTCTTTTTGAAATTTAAGCACATTTAATCTTTTCTTAACTTCTTGTTCTGTCATCTCTTCTTTTTGCTTTTTGCTGAATAACCTTATCTTCAAATTTATGTTCTATAATTAAGCTGATAAGTTTAAAAGCTTTTACTGAAGCGGCTCCAATATCACAAGGATGTTTATTTATTAATAGACCGCAGTTTATAGTTTATGAGCGCATCACCAGTAACGGTTAAATCGTTGCTTTGACAATTTTTTGCGAATCTACCTTATCTTTTATTCTGTTTTCGAATATTTCATCACATACTAGGAGCAGTTCTTCTTTTGATAGCTGATAGTTTAATATATAGCTTTCAAGCCTCTCTATGCTTAAAAGTTTTGTCTGAGAAAAAAATTCATTTAGCCTCTGAATCAGTCTAGTTCTAAAATATTCAGATTCGCCCAGAAGCTCATTTGCATCCACATCCCATACGAGATAAATTGAAGCCTTTGTTGGCTTTATTGAAAGCGCTTTAATTTTCTCCTTTATTTTTTCGAGAATTACGAACGCAAAATCATCTACAGACTTCATATAAAGTTTTGACATGCCACTTACTGGAGAATTTTTTCCAAAGCTTCCAGGAATAAGTGAAATCGTATAGTAACCTTTTACGTAATATGAATAAAAAATCTGCTGCTTTCTTTTGAGCCAAGTCCTTCTAAATTTTTCGGTAAAAGAATCTAGTGTGTCCAACAAAAACTTTTCTTCAGCTTTATTAAGTTCAACTTCTTGACCCATCCAAGGTTCCTTTTTTCCTTCAAAAATGCTTGCTATTATTGACGGATTCCCAGCTGGAAAATAATGGTATCCAAAATCTTTTCCTGCTTTAAGGCCGCTCACAGCTTCAATCATCTCTATTATCTGTTCGTTTTTTCCGACTTCAACAGGGAGCAAGTTTATAAAATGCTGTCCCTTCTTCAAATTTCCTGCAACATATTTTAAATGATAAGCTATAAATGACCAGTCTGACCCTATTTTTAACTTAGGACCAAAGAACACAAAATTAGATTTACTTATCGTAATGTCCCCTGGAATAAGATCAGTTATCTCGCTAGCATATATTTGGTGAGATGAGCTCTTTTCATAAGAGTTAGCAAACCTTGTGCTTTCATCCACTATCATAAACGATTCGTTTTTTAATATGCTGTTAACTAAGGTTATACCTTCAGTGGAAAACCCATAAAGCACAGCCCTTGTGTTTTTCACCTAAAATATCTTCATAATACTAACTTATGAACATAACGAATCCTTATCTGTCATACCTTAAAGCCCTAACTTTATTATCAGAAAAGCTTCTAGAACAGCTGATGCATACAAAAGAGCAAGCGATGCTGCTAAGTACAGGAAAGCCTTCATGAAGAGTTTATCCCGAGACGCAGTAGATTCGTTGCCTGAAAACGCAAGCGCTTTAAACAAGTACAGCCCACCTATCATCGACAAAATGTAAGAACTGAACTCGGTAAAGGTGTCAGGAGCTATGATAACTGCAAATGGTCCTAAAAACCAGTAAGGGTTGTTTGAAAAAAGTTCTGTGAAAGATATCCCCCACACGACAGAACTTGTGTTTATTATAGCTATGCCTAACACAAAAGGGCCGATAAACGGTATAAAGCTGATGAGGTCTATTTTAATGTTATTAGAAAAAATAGCTAACGACATCGAAAGAACCGTTGTATATCCCGTTCTTATAGCTGTAATGGTCTGGCTTGCTTGGTTTACAGCTTCAGGCAGGAGCTTAGCCATATAATAACCAGGCATTGTACCGATAAATATGAGCAGAGAATAAAAAAGTATCATTGAACCAGCGTAAACCCTTATCGACCTAAAAGGTTCTGAAGAATAAACGGAGTAGGTAAAGATTAAAGCCAATATGATTGAAAATGCGTACCAATATATTTCAGCTAATTTTGAAAATGAAAAAAACAAGATGCCTAGCCAGAATAATATAAAAGATATAACAGTGAATATTGGAACAAGAAAATACGGCTTTTCGATGTTAAGAAACCTGCTTATATCAGACCTTTCATTTTTTTCCATTTTTGTTTTTTGTTTTATATTTTATACGTTTAAATGTTGCTTATAATTTTGATCTTATTTCTGTTTCTGAAACCTTTTCTTTTTTCTTTAAGACCATCGACGCAACTTTTCCTTCAAAATCGCTTAGAATAAAAGAATAGAGAATCTTCGCCTCATCTGGATCAGCTATTAATTTTGATCTTTTTGTGTTTTCGCCTATCAACGAAAAGATTAGATCGCTCTGAAGAAGTATTCTCCAAACCTGTAACAGCTTTTGATCCCCCAGCCATTTTATGTATGAATAAAGTGAACACAGTTTATCTATGAATATCATCTGAGCTTTGCTCTTGTACCACATCGGAGAACCGTCGCTATAAGATAAGTTAAAAAGATAAGGTTTCTGCGGCGCGTAAAGAGTCCCTGTCGTGGGATTTTTTATAGGGGGCAGTTCTGCCAGGTCAAAATCTCCATTGTAGATCAAATTACCAACTATTTCCGCATACTTTCCCCCTTTTGAGGCTATCTCTTCAGCGCTCAGATATATTATACCTTCCTTGTTGCTAATGTTTTCAAAAGATCCTGAAGACAAAGCTTCAGAAAGCTCTCTGTTTCTTATAGCGATCTTAAGGTCGCCAGAAACGTTTGTGTACATAAATCTATGGTCTGTAAAACCGTTCACTTCCTCAGTAACTATTGTCTCTAAGCCTGCTATTTTTGCCCCTTTTTCTACCGACTCGTTATAGAAAAGATAGGGCATTACTCCGATGGGAGCTCTGCTAAGGTTATATTTACCTATGAGATCAGAAACCAGCTTAAGCTGCTCTCCGATTTCTTCACCGGAATTTTCACATAAAGGATAAAGCCCACCATAAAAAGTGCTTGGCAAAACTTTTAGCTTTCCGGTTGATGAAGCTACATGTATCTGCTTAAACAGCTCTTGATCATATTTAAAGGCCATTTCTAGAAAAACGCCAGTAGGAGATATGTATACTGGCATGTTCAGCTTTGTAGCAGTTAAAAGAGAATTTACCAAAGGTCTGTAGGCATTTTTATCATAGTATTCAAACATCTCTTTAACCAACTTGTTGTCAAAATACCTTTCTACTATGTTAAGCTCGTGAATTATCCTTACAAACCTTTCGCTAATGAAAAGTCTATTTAAGGGTAATGGAGGATCAAAACCTATGATAATTGAAGATACCATTCTATGTTTAATAAAAACTAAAATTTCTTTAAAAAAATAATAGTCAAAGTTACTTAACCATATCCAGCAATATTGTTGAGCACATTTTTATTATAAACTTTATATTTGAGACTTTATTAAAATTGTCATGGTTAAGCTTGAATATGAGGATACTTTTGTGAAAGTAGCGGCGATGATAGGGGACGAAGATTATATTAAGGTCGCAAGGGCAATACTTAATAACCCTGATGCAACAGATGAAGAAATTGCCAGCGCGACAGGATTAAAGATAAATAAGGTAAGAAAGGTTCTTTATGATCTCTATGAAAGGGGTTTAATAGCTGGAATAAGAGATAAAGACCCCAAAAAAGGATGGTTTGTATATAGATGGAGAATTTCAAGAGATCAGGTTGAGGTATTCTTAAAAAGAACAAGAGAAATCATACTTAAAAAGTTACAAAGCAGGCTTGACTATGAAAAATCGCATGCGTTTTACTGGTGCGGAACGCCTACATGTAAAAAATATACTTTTGAAGAAGCTATAGAACATTTCTTTGTATGCCCTGAATGCGGCAACCCTTTGAAAGAAGAAGATAACAGCGAATTCATAAAGGCTTTGGAGTGGAAAATAAATCAGATAATTGAAGAAGATAAGAAAAATCAAGAAAAAAATAAAGAGATTCAGGAATTAACCAGTTGAAGAATAGACAGTAGTTCCTTTCTTACCTTCTACAAGTTCTATAAGGTCGTAAAGATGTCCTATAGTTGATGCTTCCCCGCCAGCTTCAACAAACCTTATGGCTGCCAGCACCTTAGGCCCCATGCTTCCTTCTTTAAAGTGGCCTTCTGCATAGTACCTTTTCATTTCTTCTACACTAACCCTTTCAAGCTTTTTTTGATTCGGAGTTCCGTAATTTAAATATGCCCCATCAACGTCAGTAGCTATGATAAACTTGCTGGCCCCTACAAGCGTTGCAAGCCTTTGGCCAGCCAAGTCTTTGTCAATTACTGCTTCAACTCCTGAAGCGATGCTATCCTTTTCTATTATTGGTATGCCTCCTCCGCCGCTAGCTACAACGATAAATCCGGCATCTACTAGCGTTTTTATAGCGTATCTTTCTGCTATAAGCTTGGGATCTGGAGAAGGCACAACTCTCCGCCATCCTCTTCCTGAATCTTCCTTGAAAACCCAATCTGGGAATTGTTTTTTAAGCTCGTCCACATCCTCTTTTTTATAGAAAGGACCGACCGGCTTTGTTGGGTTTTTGAATGCTGGGTCGTTTTCGTCAACTATAGTTCTTGTTATAATTGTCACAACATATTTGTCTATCTTTCTTGACTTTAGTTCGTTCCTCAGAGATTGCTGAATCATATAACCTATAAAACCTTGAGTTTCTGCACCGGCAACGTCCATCGGAAATGCAGGGACCCCATAGACCTTTTGTCCTGCATCATGTCTCAACAAGGTAGCCCCTACTTGAGGACCGTTACCGTGGGTTATTACAACTTTATAACCTCTCTCAATCAGATCTGCTATCTTTTTAGCCGTTATCTTAGTGTTTTCATACTGTTCTTGGAAAGTTCCCTTTTGTCCTCTTTGAAGCAAAGCGTTTCCTCCTAGAGCTATGACGATCAAATTTCTTTCTGACATATTTCTTCGCTTAACCCTTAATTAGGATAAATATTAAGTTTACTTTTTAATAAGCGATTTTTAGCAAAATGATAGAATCATTTGAGTTGATTGCCATTTTTATCCAATTGTGAAATTTTTAACTGTTTTGCCAATCTCTTTCCCTCTCTTGTAAGATCGTAATAGATACCTTTTGGTTTTTTATCTTTATTTCTTTGTTTAAATTTTATCCAAGGTTTTATCGAAGAGGTTGGTAACCATTTCAAAGAGCCGTTGTATTTCTGCAACAAGCCTAAGCTTTCTAAGTGCAAACATGCAGCTTCAATTTCATCTTCATTGTACGTAGGCCTCCAGCCGCTGATTCCAAGCAACCTTCTAGCCATAAGCCAAGCATTGTCGGGTCCATATTTTAAAATATGTAAGAGTATTTTCTTTTCTAATTCTGTTAGGTTCGTTTCTTTTTTATCTCCAGCTTTCAAGATACGCCTTTTGCTCTTCTGTCAATTTTTCAAGCTTTATGCCGTTCAAATATAGGAAAGTTTCAACAACCTTTCTGTCAACTTCCTCAGGCACATTGTACACTTTGTTTTGTAATTTTCCCCTATTTTCTGTTAAGTAAAGCGCGCTCTCCAGCTGCAACGAAAACGAGAGGTCCATTATTTCAATCGGATGGCCGTCAGCCGCTCCAAGATTTACAAGCCTTCCTTCTGCAAGCACATAAACCCGTTTACCGTTAGGCAATTGAAAGCATGAAACGTTTGGACGCACTTCGCCAATAAATTTTGCGTTTTGTCTTAACCATGCCATGTCAACCTCGACATCAAAGTGACCAGCGTTGCTGAGAAATACGCCATCCTTCATGTTTAGCATGTGCTTACCAGTTATAACCTTAACGTCCCCTGTACAGGTCACGAATATGTCTCCATACTGAGCCGCTTCATCCATATTAGTAACTTTATAACCATCAAAAAAGGCTTCAAGCGCTTTAAAAGGGTCTACTTCAACCACTGTTACCCTTGCACCGAGACCTCTTAGCCTTTCAGCGACACCTTTGCCAACCCATCCGTAACCAACCACAACAGCATCTTTTCCTCCTATCATTGAATTTGTTGATCTGATCAAACCGTCCACCACGCTCTGACCACTGCCGAATCTATTGTCATAAAGATACTTCCCTTTGGCATCGTTGACCGCTACTGCAGGAAACTTCAATATTCCTTCTCTTTCCAGTGCCTTTAGCCTTCTTACTCCAGTCGTAGTTTCTTCAGAAACACCGTATATGGTGTGATACGCTTCGTTTTTTATAGACATTATTGACAGGTCAGCTCCATCGTCGATGATCAGGTTTGGCTTTTGATCCAATATTCTTTTGTGATTCTGTTCGTATTCTTCTGGAGTTTCTCCTCTCCATGCATAAACGTGATCTACATAGTCAGTTAATGCCGCCGCTACATCATCTTGAGCTGTTATTGGATTGCTGCTCGTTATGCTAACTTCAGCTCCTAGCTTTTTTAAAGCTATTGCAAGGTATGCGGTCTTTGCTTCTAAATGTAAACTCATACCCACCTTTATACCCTTTAACGGCTGTTCCTTTTCATACTGTCTAACGAGTTCGTTTAGAACGTACATGCGTTGGGATGCCCAATCTATCTTTTTCTTTCCAATTTCTTTAAGACTTAGATCCTTCACCAAATGTTGCATGCCAATATATGCATTATAAAGGAATTAAACGTTTTCTTGTTAAAAGAGCTATTGATGCTAGTTACGATGTGAATAATTTATTGATAGAATGAGTTTCAAAGAGAGCTCCAGTTTTTATCAAGTATAGCTCCAACTTCTTTGCTTTTTACTATCTGAGCCCCGTATACCTTCTTAAAATACTCTTTCCAATTTTTATCAATGTATGCGGCCACAGCGTCTTCTACTACATATATTTTATATCCTCTGTAAAAGGCGTCAGCTGCTGTATGCCTAACACATATATCTGCATCCAAACCAACTATAAAAATGGTATCCACTCCTTTTGACCTCAGCAGATAATCTAGAGGCGTTCCAAAGAAGCCTGAGTAAACGTGCTTTTCAAGAACATGTTCATTTTGCAAAGGCTTTAGCTCATCTATTACTTGCGAATCTCTTGTTGCATGCAACGCATGAGGGCCCCAAACGCTGATCTCAAAATCAGTGTCATAGTGTGAATCGTTTACAAAAAACACTTCAAAACCTCTTTTTCTGAATTCTTCTAATACCTTTTTAGCTGGCATCACTGTAGATTTCGCTTCGGGAGTAGATAGTCTGCCGTTTACAAATTCTTCAAGCATATCTACAATAATTAATGCAGGCCTTCCCATATTGATATAATATGCTTTCAAAATAATAATCGTTATGTTATTTGTTTAAATCTACCTATTTCACCTACTGGTTAAAGCTTCTATTATTCATGAACTCACGACTTTGGAACTTGAATTGTTCAACTTTAATGAGAATTACAAATTAGTCTTACAGACACATGTCATGAATTTTTAATTGTGCACGAAAGCATTTCTCTTCTTTCATAAATAGAAGGTTACTTATGGCGCCTTATAAAAAATTCTTCTCATTAACCCCTGTTCAAGTTAAAGCGCGCGCATATAGCTTTTTCTGAAGTACTGAACCTGCAATCTGTTTTTTAGCTCTACCAAGTCTCTCATAACAGCACCGGCAGTTTCTTTTCCACCTGCCCCTTTTCCTATAAGATAAACGTTGCCGAGCTCTTCTACATTAAACTCAACTGCGTTGTATGTACCGTCTACGTTAAGGGGATCATTTTTTGAAATTACCTCTAAAGAAACCTTTGGCTTAGGCGTTGAGCTGGCTATTAATTTAACTGTGTGTGAAGAATCTACATTAGGTATGCCATTCTCAATTCCGCTTATTTCTACATCCTTTAATGTATACTTATCTTCAAAAACGTGATTTAGCAATATTACAAGCTTTGCCGCGCTGTCCGTCCCGTTTAGGTCTGATGTTGGATCTGCTTCAGCTATCCCAAGCCTTTTGGCCTCTGAAATTGCAGCTTCTATGCTAGAACCTTCATTGATAACTTTCGATAGAACAAAATTGGACGTTCCGTTTAATATACCTCTAAACGAAATTATCTTGTTGCCCCTGAGCGCATTATCCGCAAAATAAATAAAAGGAGTACCTCCTCCAACAGTCCCACTATATAGAACAACAAGCCCTCTAGATTCTGCTTCCTCTAATATTGTTGGCATATAGAGCGCCATTGGTCCTTTATTCGTAGTTATGACGTTAGATCCGCTCCTAAGGGCCTCTATTATGTGGGTATACGCAGGCTCAGCATCAACAAAGTTAGCTGGTGTGCACTCAACTGCTACATCTACAAGACCTTTTTTTATTGTATCAATGACAGGTTCAACCCTGAAGTTCGAGGAAAGGCTTTTTCCAGCTTCCTTAACTTTCAAAGTTTCTGGCGGAGATATTCCTGATTCTTTATAAACGCATCCAGAACTATCGCAGACAAAAACTACCTGAAGCACAAGCCCATATTTATTTTTAAAGTCCCATGCCTTCTCATAAATCAGCTGGTGCAAAGCCTTGCCCACAGAACCGTAACCAACTATTCCGATTCTCAATTATTAATCACTTTCTTAAGCTCATTAATATCAGCGTCTATGGTTACCTCTTCAGTATCTATCTTCATAAGAGACTCTGGATCTTTTAATCCATTGCCTGTAACTACAGCGACTACACGATCGTTCTTATCAACTATGTTGTGAAGAGAAGCTTTTGCTAACCCTGCTATCGAAGCCGCGCTCGCCGGCTCAACAAATATCCCTTCTTTTGACGAAAGCTTTTTTTGATATTCAAGAATTTCTTGGTCGCTTACGCTAAGCATTACTCCTCCGGACTCTTTAACGGCACGCATTGCCCTCCTCCAGCTAGCAGGATTACCTATTTTGATCGCTGTAGCAACCGTCTGCGGGTTCTGTATTGGGATTATTTCTTCCTTTTGCTCTGCAAAAGCTCTATAAATTGGTGATGCGCCTTCAGCCTGCACTCCAGCTAGCTTGGGGAGTTTTTCTAAGAGACCAATGCTCTTTAACTCTTTTAATCCTTTCCATAGCGCGGTTATATTACCAGCGTTGCCAACGGGTATAAATATCCAGTCAGGAGACCCATATTCTTCTATTATTTCATATGCTAAAGTTTTTTGCCCTTCTATCCTGAAAGGATTAACAGAATTGAGGAGGTATGTTTCTGTAGTCATAGTCGCCAATGTCCTTACCATCTTCAGCGCATAATCAAAATTACCACGTACCTTTACTATTTTTGCACCCGCCGCTCTAGCTTGAGCAAGTTTGCCCAAAGCAATAGAACCCTCGGGCACAACTACATAGGATCTTAGGCCTGCGCGAGCCGCATAAGCTGAAAGGCTTGCGGCTGTATTTCCAGTTGACGCGCAGATGACTGAACGGGCTCCGAGCTCTAACGCTCTGGTAACTCCTACCGTCATTCCTCTATCCTTGAAACTTCCTGTAGGGTTCAGACCCTCGTTTTTAATCCAAAGCTCTTTTATACCTATTTCTTTATACAGGCTAACGCTTTGATGCAGGGGAGTTCCTCCTTCGTTAAGGGTAACAGGTTTTTCTGAACTCACAGGTAAAACGTCCTTATATCTCCAAACGCCTTTACCTTTAAAAGATATACCATGCAACTCATCTTCATCATAAACAATGGTTAATGGATCGCCACATCTAGGACAAAAGTATATGTTCTTATCTAAGCTCTCTTCATATCCACAATTTTCACATTTATATTTTGGCAACTTCATAAATTAAATTAAATGCTATTTTAAAACGTTATCATTGCTGCTTACATTTTTTTAAGCCATTTTTCTAATTTTGAACCTTCTTCATAGAAGATAAAATTTTTCTTGCTTTATCTTTCACACTGCTGTCCACTTTTATAACAACTAAACCTTCGTTTGGCTGACCGTAAAGCACAAAGCTGCCGTTTGGCGCATAAATTATCGCTGGTATTCCGAGAAGGTCTTCCTCACCATCGATTTCGATTCTAACCCGTTCCTTTGAACTTATCGCGTTTTTTATTGCTTCTATTGATTCTTCTGTTATTGTTCCTGGATCGTTCTTTACTCTCATAAAGACCTCAGCTGTGGTTAAAGTTTTTTCTCGTCTTGACCTTTTTTCCTTAAGGTCAACAACTTCAACCTTAGGTTTTCCTCCAGAAAGAATAAACAATTCTGTTGTTCTATCGCCCACGGTTATAACAAGTTTCTGATTTATCAGGTTATTTTTTATGTATTCAGCTTCATTTCCTGATTTGATTAACAAGCCAAGGGGTCTTTTTAACTCCTCTCTTAACTCATCTGTTATTTCATATAACATTTATAGCGTACCTTCCAGGAATTTTTATCCCCAAAAGCTTAGCAGCTTCAGACTTTTCTATATCTACTACTATAACTTCGCCCGACCAATTTACGGATAGATCTTTTGAGCCACAAACAGGGCAAGTATTTTCTTTGGTTATAAAATGGCATTTTCTGCAAGCCTTTTCTGATGGCATTTCTCATTGCACCTGCTGATTTTGCTGAGCTGTTATTTTCTTTATTTCCTCATCTATCCATTCAAGCGCTCCAAGCATAGGTTGGCGACACGTTATTCCTATCTTTGCCATGCTTATGCCGGTACCTATGCTTACAGCTATTATTTTTGCTCTTACCTTACTTCCGACTTTAAGTTGCCTTTTAGAGTTTTGACCAATTATTATGCCTCCTTTTAGATCGACAGTTACATAATCATCCATAACCTGGCTTATATGTAAAAGCGCATCAGCAGGGCCAATTTTAACGAAAGCTCCGAAATCTGTTATCTCGACAACTTCGCCTTCTATGAGCTCTCCTAAAAATGGATAAAATGATAAAACATCAAACTGAACTCTGTGATATTTTCCTCCATCGCCATGTAGAATTTTTCCTATCTTTTCTGCGCTTGCGGACAGTATTTTTATCAAAAAACCATAATCTTTACTAACGGTACTTTCATACTTTTCCTTTAACTGTTTTATAGCTATTTCATTAATATCTTTATCGAAATCGGAGGGAGGTATACGCACAACGTCCTCAAGCGTTAATATCTGAAACAAATAAACCACCTCCTAAAAATTGCTTTTCGTTACAATTTAAATCTTTTGCCAAATAATTAAAAAATTTCATTGTTTTGACAGTGATTTTAGATTTTTTTATTACGAAAATTTGCATCTATAACTTTATTATTAAACCGCCTTTCTAAAAAAGAGTTCTGCTCCGCCAAATATAAAAGCCCATTTTTTTATATTATATCCATGCACAGTAAGATAAAGGTAGTTCTGGTTGGAACAGGAAACGTCGCTGAATATCTAATAAGGGGTATATACGAAAACGTAAAACCTTGGCATGCAAGTGTAGGAGGTTATAAGATAGATGACATCGAAATTGTAGGCTTATTTGATGTTGATAAGAAAAAGGTTGGCAAAAGCTTTCGTGAAATTTACAAAACTGGTCCTGAAGTCATTATTGAACCTTCTGTATTTTATCCTGAGGAAATAAGCAGAGAAATGAATGCCAACTTAGAGCTGATCAAAACAGATGAATTATCACTTATGAGAAGGATTAAAAGCTTGGGTGCTGATCAGGTGATAAACCTTATAAATTCGGGACAGCAAAAAGCAAGCGAGTTTCTTGCAAAAGCATCAGCAGAAGCCGGTTCCTCTTTTGTCAACGCTACTCCATCAATTATAGTTAATAACGAACAAATAGTAAAAGAATTTGCTAACAAAAAGCTGCTTGTTGCAGGTGATGATTTACAAAGTCAGCTTGGCGGCACTTGGCTACATAGGATACTCATGCTTGCCTTTAAACAGTATGGAAGCACTTGGGTCAAATCATACCAGCTTGATGTAGGGGGTTCTTTTGAAACACTCAATACTATGGATGAAAAAATAAGAGAGCAAAAGAAAAAAATAAAAAGCTCAGCTATAAAAAGAGAAGACGAAGCTTCAGAAATAGTTACAGGAACTACAGATTTTGTACCTTTTCTCAATGACTATAGGGTTAGTCATTTTTATATTGAGGTGCTTGGGCCGTTTAATGAAAAATTCTACATTGACGCAGAATACAAAACAAAAGATGGCCCTAACGCGTATAACATTATTGTTGATGTAATAAGAGCTTTAAAATATGAGAGCGAAAAAGGTTCTTCAGGAAGCATAAAACTTATCAACGCCTTTGGTTTCAAAAGTAACGCGGGAGGTACAAATCTGTTAAAAATATTAGAAGATTTTGAAAAAAATTATCTTGTTTGATTCTCATACGAAAAGTTTTTATTTTACAATTTTTTAATTATAGATGAAAGAAAATGAGCGATAAATATACTAAAGGACAAACATGGGGAGCTTTAAAGAAAGCATGGAAGGCCTATAAGATAGCAAAGGTACAAGGCGACAAGCAGAAAATGTTAGAATATGCTAACAGGATTAGAACATTACAGGATGAGCTTGGGCTTCAGAAATCAAAGTTTCCGGAATTAGGGCTGAATTAAAAATACAAAAGAAAAGGAAAGCAAGTAAAGAGTTAAAAATCCCTCTTTTTATTATTTTTTGATCCCGTAGCTCAGCTTGGACAGAGCGCCGGCCCTCTAAGCCGGAGGTCGCGGGTTCGAATCCCGCCGGGATCGAATTTCTGACTTCCTCTACGCCATAAATGGCGAGGGTTCCCCTCATCGATTCGCTCTTACTTCTCTCATCTGAGGGGCAGTCGAGAGGCTCAGAGAACCCCTCCCATTGATAGTGTCTTTGCGTATTGTTTGCCAGGGCTAGGAGGGGTTCAGACACTCC
>DAXX01000015.1:431-6740 GCA_002506605.1 Thaumarchaeota archaeon UBA160 | reverse complement strand
TTAGCCATTAAACATTTATTAGAAAAAAGTGCATTTAAACTTTTATCCCCCTAGAAAGGGTGAGTCTTTCATTCTTTTGTAAAAACAGGGTTTATTCTAGAAAGTTATTCATTTAATTAAAGAAGGATAGAAATATCTTTTACCTCTTTCTTTTTTCTTCTGATCCCATTCATACAGTATTTTGACTGCTTCATTTGCAACCTTTACCATTGTTTCGACGCCTGCGTTGGGAACAAATTCTCCTGTTTCTCTGTTGGCTATGGCTGCAAATATTGAGCCTGCCCTAACATTATATATAGATGCCAAAGTAAAGAGCGTAGACGATTCCATTTCCATGTTGACAACGTTTAGCTTTTTTAAATTCTCCACGATGTTCTCTGAATACTCATTTGTAAAACCTCTAAATCCTGGTCTCCCCTGTCCTAGATAAAAGCTATCAGTGGAATACGTTATGCCAAGCCAGTAATTTACCCCTAGAGTTTCCGCTGCTTCGACCAACGCATTTACAACCTCATAATTTGCAACCGCTGGATATTCTATTGGAGCGTAAGCCTTAGTTGCCCCATCAGCTCTAACCGCCCCTACGGATATTATCAAATCGCCTATTTCTATATCTTTCCAGAGAGCACCAGTTGTGCCGGTTCTTATCAATGTGTCAGCTCCAACTCTAAGAAGCTCTTCAACAGCTATAGCTATAGCCCCTGAGCCTATGCCAGTTGATGTGCATGCAAGTTCAACACCTTTATAAATTCCTTTATACGTAAGGTACTCCCTTTCTTGCGCTACCAGCTGGCTTGAATCCCAGCTTTTCGCAAATACCTTTACTCTGTCTGGATCTCCAGGTAAAAATACAAACCTTGGTATTTGCCCCTTGCTTATGCGAATATGATAAAGAGCTTCTCCTACTTTTGGTTCCTCCGATTTTTTTAGCTCATTCATGGGTTATACTTTTAAAAAATCACATAATAAACTTATTTGTTAATCACATAATTATTAAAGAGTTATTTTATAAAAATCTGCAAATCTTCATTTACATCAATTTTTCCGTCTGAAAGCAACAAAAGTATCGCTAAAAACATTCTGATAGCTTCTAATGCATTATTGACTTTAATTATTTCATACAGCGAAGCTTTACCCTTATTTTTCAATATAGATAATACAAGATTTTCATATTTTTTCAAACTCTCTAAAACTAAAGTTTCATTTATAACTGGCAATAAAGAAGGTTCGATGCCCTTTGGTATCAGACTTTGTTTGTTTGTAAGTTCCTTTATCATTTCTTTAAAAGCTTCAATAAGCTCGTCTAAGTCCGCTATAGGTATTTCCAATGGTATGTAAGGTTGCAAGTTAACCTCTATATCCAATGGAGCTTCGCTTTTTCGCAGTTCTCTTTTCTTTGGCTCATAGAACATTTTTTTGACTTTCATTTCATATATCAAGCTTGAAGTTGATACCGCGATACCGCTTAATCTAAAGTCGGTCATTCGTGTTTCTTCAAGATATTTTTTAAAAAGCTCTAACAGTACGTAAACTTTAAACTCCCACGGATTGAGCCTTCTTACCAAATCTGGATTTAAAAGAATTTTTATGCCATCGCTTATCTCATTGCTGCTCATTGCGTATCTTGCTCATCTCTAATGGCAAAATTTTGCTAACGCCTTCCCTTTCGTAAACTCCAAAAACCTTATCTGCTTTTGATATCATCGTATCTTTTAAGGATATCAGGATTATTTGAGAAGTCCGAGACCAATTTTTTAAAAAGTTTCCTAGCTTTTCAGCCCTTTCCGCGTCTAGGTTAGCATCTATTTCATCAAAAATATAGAAGTTTGACGGAAAAGAGGATTGAATGGCCATTAAGAAAGAAACTGAAAGAACAGCTTTTTCTCCTCCACTGAGAGATGCCGATTCCCTTGGTTGTTTTTCACCAAATTGGCCAATCAAAAAGACTCCTCCTTCGAAAGGATTATCGGGGTTTTCCAGCTCTAACCAAGCGTTGCCCTCCACTATCTGTTTAAATATTTCCCTAACCTTTCTGTCTATTTCTTGAAAAGCTTTTATGAACGTATCCTTTTTCTGCCTGTCTATATCCTCTATGAATTTAATTATCGCGTCTCTGTCTTTCTCCAGTTCATTTCTTCTGCTAGACGCTTCTTTATAAGACCTGTAGTATTCAAAATAATCCTTTTCAGCCATTTTGTTTACCCGGTTTTCAAGCTCCATTCGTTCTTGCATGAGCTCTGATATTATAGGTTCGTAGTCCCCTAAAAGTTCATATGGTTCATAATTTATGGTATCGATCTGTTTTTTAATATCATTTTCTTCTGATTCTATGTCTTCAAGTTCAACCTTTAATTTCTCAATTTTTCTGTTTAGATCCTTAATATCCTTAAGGAGCCTATCTTTTTCTTTAGTAAGCTGTTCTTTTGAAGCTTCGGCCTCAGAAATAACTTTTACCCTTGCTTCAAGATCATCTAAATAAAATTTGAGATCCTGTTTTTCTTTTATTAACGAATCTTTCTTGGCATTTAATTCTGCTATTTTACTTTTGTAATCATCAATCCTTTTTTCTAGATCTGCAATGCTTTGTGATGTGACAGTTATTCTTTCTTTTACGGAATTTAGATTTAGATGCAATTCATTTATATAATTTTTTCTTTCCAGTATCTGAGCTTCTAGCAATTCTTTCTTTTTAAGGCCTTCAGCTAACTTGGCTTCAAGTTCTGAAATGTTTAATGCAACAGGTTCCGTTTTTCTTAACTTATTTTGTATGTTTTCTATCCTTTCATTTATGTTATAGATGATCTTTTCGTACATGCTTATTTCTAAAGAGTTCTTTTTCAGAGTTTGTTTGAGACCATCTAATTCAACGATATATTTTCGTAACGCTGTCTCTTCATTGCTTATTAAATTACCTAATTCTTTTATTATTTCATTATTTAATGATGCGCCAGAGGCAACTGCCAGTTTCTGCCTTAACTCTAAAATCTCGTTAGAAATCTCAGAGATCGTTTGCGTTCTTTTAGAAATGACTTCCGCTAGCTTGTCTGTGCTTTCTTTAACTTTCGAAAGCTTTTTAGAGAATTCTTCGAGATCGAACTTTAGCGCTTCTAATTGTCCTATTTCATAAACGCCTTTGCTTATTATTGTTCCATCTTTTAAAACCGTAGCCTCACAACAGTTCTCATACCCCAGGCAGATCCTTCCCAAAAGGTATTCTACTACGCTCTTATATTTTTGCTGATATTCGATATAGTTGATTATAGAATTCTGACACGTGGCGTTTTTTGTTATTTCATTTAAAAAGACAGCTCTTTTTCTAGATGTATTTTTCAAAAATCTAATCACTTTATCGTTAGATGAAGAAAATATGAGCGGATCTTTTAAATATTCAATTACAGAGTTTACTATTTTTTCATAACCTGCCTTAGGTTGAATTATTTCACTCAATTTTCCTACATACCCTTCAAGAAGACCTGCTTTCAAGAGCTCATCAACATCATTGTTATCTTTAATTTTCTTGATCAATTTTTGAGCTGTTGCGTAACCTATCGCTTTGATAAGTATCTCATTTGCTTTTGCTACCTCTTTTATAATTTCCTGTCTCCTTGTTCTTAACTTTTCAAGCTTTGAAACGTATTCTTCAGCGTTTTCTTGCTTTTCGTTCACGCTTAAACTGTTTATTCTTTCTTTGAGCTCTTCGTGCTTTCTTATCAGTTCCTCATAACCTTGTAAGCTTTGTTTCTCAGCATTCAAAATTCCTTTGAGATATTCAAGATTTTTTTCTATTCTTATTCTAGCGTTTATTAGCCTTTCAATAGCAGAAGATAACCTTCTTTGGTAATTTTCTTTTTCATTTGCCAGAGATATCATCTTTTCTTTGCTCTTCTGAAGTTCTGATATTTCTTCATCAGTAAGAGAAAGTTCAGAAACTAGATTATCAAGATCTTTCTGTGTTTGCGCTATTTTATCTTCTAAAGATGATTTGGTTTGATTGAGGTTTATGAGCATTTCTTTTAGATCTGACAAAGCTTTAGAAGCTTTCTCAATTTCTTCTAGATAAGAATTCAAGTCCAAATCTATGTAATGGAGTTCTGATTCAATGACGTTAAGCCTGCTCTTCATATTTGCATAATCTTCATAAAATTTTCTTGAAGATTCTCCTCCTTCAAGCATTTTTATAAGTTCGTCCAACTCTTTAGAAAGCGCTTCTGACTTGGTTTGAGATTCTTCAATTGATTTTTTGATCTTTTCCTTTTCTTGCGATATTTCAGACAGCCTTTTTAACAGCTTTGCTTTTTTGTACTTTTCTATTTCTTCGATTATAAGATTTAACCTCGCAAATTCGTTCATTTCAGTTTCCAGCTTTACCATGATTTCCCTTTTTTCATCCATTTTCGCAAAAGTAACAGATAGCTGTTCATCCGCTTCTTTTAACCTCTGTAAAGCCTCTGCTTTCTTTTCGTCATAAACTTTTATGCCTATTATTTCTTGCAAAAGTTGCATTCTGTCAGATGGAGACATTTCCGCTATTGTATTAAGAGAACCTTGGGGGACTATGTTAAGACCGTCAGCTGTTATACCAGCGACCGCAAGCACGTCTTCAATAGCGCTTTTAGTTGACCTTTTTCCGTTTAAAAAATACCTTTGCGTTCCGTCTTCCATTAGCTCTCTTGTTATAGTAACTTTATCAGAATTGACCGGGATCAATCTATTTTCGTTTGAAAGAGTTATACTGACTCTAGCAATTTTGTTTCTTGAATCCTCATTGATCAGTCTGCTCATACGACTTTCCCTTAACGACTTTGGGCTATTAGAACCAAGAGCAAACCTTATAGCGTCTAGCACGTTCGATTTGCCGCTTCCATTTTTTCCAGTTATAGCATTAAAACCTTGAACAAACTCTAAGCTAACATGATCTCTAAATGATTTAAATCCCTTTATTTCGAGCTTTACTATATTTACCACAGCTTTTTTTATAAAGATGTAATAATTAAACATTATTTACTAAAAATTTGGTAACGTACCAAAAAATTTAAATCTACACAATATATCATTTTTCTGATGCACAAGAAAGATCTGACAATTACAGCTATTTTTTCAGCAGCTGCAGTAATTTTAGAAGCTCTGCCTATAAAGCTTCCTTTTCCCCTTCTTTCATATCTTACTTTCGATTTAGCTGAAATACCAGTTTTCTTTTTACTTTTCTACAGCGGTCCTAAGCCCGCTCTATTAAGCGCTACCCTTCTGGCCATAGTTCTGTTTGGGCTTGGAAGCTTTGTGCCTATAGGGCCGGCTTTTAAATTTTTTGCTGTGGCATCAAGCGTTCTAGGTGCGACTCCGTTATTTAAAAAATCATTAGCCGGGTCTTTCGTTGTATCAACAATTTCTCGAGTAATTGTTATGAGCGTTGCAAATTATGTGCTAATAGAATTTTTTATGCCAGGTTTTTTAAGCTACGTGGGAGAGTTTGCTGGCTTAAACCCTTTTAATAGTATTCTTATTCTTACTGCGGTTTTTAATATTATACAGAACTCTTTTTCCTTTTTTATAGCATATGCGCTATATATTAAGATAAAAAAGAGAACAGGCTGGATATAATTATAACTTTAGATCCGTTATAGCTCCTCTTAACCAGCTGTTTGAGGAAAGCTTTTTAAGCATCTTCTTTTTGTCTTCGAGATCAGCTTCTATTCCTTCAATTACCTCTTGCAAATATTTTATTGTGCTTTCATAAAGCGCGCGATCTACCGGGTAAGGTATCCCATCTTTTCCTCCATGAGCAAAAGAGAAAACGGCTGGATCCTTGTAAGAAGGTTCAGCTCCATATATAACAGATGCTGTTAGCGCGAGAGCCCTCACTGCTTTAGCTCCCATTCCTTTCGTGAGCAAAAGCTCTTCGTATGTTGATGGGTTAATTTTGTTTATTATTTTCATCAAACGCTTATCGAAATACCTTTCTAAATGGAGGCTTTTTTTGCCGTAAATGTAGCCATCAAGCCCCCTTCCTGCTGTCAAAAGCTCGAGCGTTGCTTTTCTGTTTTCTTCTGATTCTTTTGTTGCTAAATTTAGAACAGTTCTGTTAGGGTCTAGAGCAGCTATGCCAGAATGTGGATCGTTTAACATGTCCTTATTTTCATCTCCGTTTATGTGATATCTTCTGGCGTATCCTTTGTTTACATTAAGACCCTGTTGAACAACGGACCACTTTTTGTTCTCAGAGATTATAAACCAGTGCTGGTAAATAGCATAACCGTCCTGTACCGCTACGCCATCTACTTTTGCAGAAAGCCTACTGAACTTAATGTATAT
>DAXX01000015.1:0-404 GCA_002506605.1 Thaumarchaeota archaeon UBA160 | reverse complement strand
ACACCTTTGCCTCCAGCCACTTTTATGCCGATTTCTACCTTGTTTAGAGCTTCTTTTAGCGCTGCCATAGTAACAGTAGTAAGCCCGCTGCTGTGCCAGTCAAAGCCAAGTACAGAGCCAAAAGCCTGGAACCAAAAAGGATCTGAAACCTTTTTTAGGAATTCGTCTTTCCCCTTATCTTCAACTATCAAATAAGCTATTTGGCCAGCTAAGACAACCATCTTTCTGTAAAGCCATTCGGGAGCTTTGCCCCAATGTAACGGCAGATCTGCTGTACCTTTTATCACTCTGATAAAGTAAAAATTGAACTTATATTTAATTATATATGAGCATTCAAGCTGATAGCATGTTGAACCTTATAATTAGGTTAAACGAGGCTTTGAGACAAAATTGTTCTATGCTTT
>DAXX01000012.1:5393-21139 GCA_002506605.1 Thaumarchaeota archaeon UBA160 | reverse complement strand
AAATGGGCTTAAGTTAACAGCACAAGATTTGAGCCTTTTCATAATTTGCTTTTGACTTGCATTAACCATATAAAAGAATGCCCTCAAAAAGGCTCCGCCCATCTAAAATTAGTTAAAATCTTAAAAGTCGATGCCTATCTTGGCAAGATAGCCTCGGTCATATATGTGCTTGACCTTTACCATTTCAGTTACTATGTCGGCAGCTTCAATTAGCTCCTTTGGCGCGGTACAGCCTGTTAGAACTACGTTTACGTTATCTTTTCTCGATTCTATCACTGGCATAACTTCATCTATTTTAAGAAGCCCGAGGGCCAACGCGCAGTTTATTTCGTCCAGCACCACAATATAATAATCTCCTTCGCTTAGAACTTTTCTGGCAAACTCAAGTGTTTCAAGCGCTTTTTTCCTATGCTCATCTATAGATCTTTTGTCTCCCATTATTCCTACAAAACCGAGTCCTCCGGAATAAAATAGGACGCCGGGCTCTTTGGATAAAAACTTCGTTTCACCACTTACAGAGCTTTTTAGAAATTGAATATAAGCGACCTTATATCCGTGGCCCAACGCTCTGATGAGCATCCCGATAGAAGCTGTCGTTTTTCCTTTACCATTGCCATGATACACGATGATCAATCCGCGTTTTATCGGTTTCATGAATTTTTATCATAAAGCATTTTTTTAAAGTTTTAGATTTTTTGTTGAAATGCTTGAAAACAGGTTTTATATCTAATACAAACAACAAATAACCTTGTGATCATTTAGTTTAAAATAAAACAATATAGTAAAAGGAACTAAATAAATTATAAAGATGTCTAAGTTTAAAGATCAGAAAGTTGTATAAATTTTTTTTAAAAAAATCATTGATTTTTAACATTTTTATATTTTAATTTAAAAAGTTTGCATTATTGTTTATCAGTAAAAAATAAAAAGAGAGCCAAACTAATATAAATTTAAGGATTGAAAGTTTTAGCAATTGGTTCTGAAAAATTTGTTACATTCTTTAGGCTACTCGGTTTTATAGGTTATGAAAGTGAGGATAAAAACGATGTTTACAATCAAATAAAAGCAAACGCCACAAGATACGGTCTTATAGTGGTTGACAGGTCTGTTGTAAAAGGCATAGAAAGCGAAATCAATGAACTTTCGATGAACGTGGAACCGCCTATACTCGTTCTGGACCCGCCATATAATGTTTATGAAACTGCTTCAGGCGTTGAAAACGAAGTAAAAAGGGTAATGAAGGTCTTCTAAAATGGAGAGCATAAATTCTATTATAGAAAGGGAGAAGAGTGCCGCTTTAGAGATGCTCAACAAAGCTTTGAATGAATCATTGAACATCATAGATCAGGCAAAAAATGAGGCCATTAACGAAGGAGAAAAAATAATCGAAGACGCTAAACGAGCAGCTGAAAAAGAAAGGCTTGTTAGGACGTCTCAGCAAGAGCTTGAAGGTAAAAGGACGCTCAGCGTGAAGGAGGACGAACTTTTAGAAAAGCTTATTTCTGAAGCATATCAAGAATTTTTAGAAAGTGATAAATATTATATGATACTTGAAAAGCTATTTTCTAACGGCTTAAAAAGCGCAGGGGAAGGTTTTGAGGTCTATGCTGGCAAACTTGACCAGGAAAGCCTTAAGAAGATTGCAAAAAAATATAAAGTAAAATTAAGCGGCGTAGCCGATTTTGACAGAGGCTTTTTGTTTAAAAAAGGTGAAGAAAACATAACGTATGACCTCAACAGGATGCTTTATGATATAAAAAAGGAATTGAAGAGGGCTGTTATAAATAAGGTGAATGAAATTGAAAGTAAAGGGTAAAATAACAGAAGTAAAAGGCACAGTCGTAAAGGCGTCAAACGTATCAGGAATTCAGATGAACGAAATGGTCAGGGTAGGAGAGCTAGGGCTCGTGGGAGAAGTCGTTAGAGTTGAAGGCGATAACGCATACGTCCAGGTTTACGAATTTACAACAGGGTTAAGGCCTGGAGAGCCGGTTGAAGGTCTTGGGTCTCCTCTTTCAGTTACGCTTGCCCCAGGCATAGTAGGGAACATATACGATGGTCTGCAGAGACCTTTGAGCAACATAGAAGGATACTCTATTTCTAGAGGATATACAGCTGAAGCTGTTGACGTCAACAAGAGCTGGCATTTTGTTCCAGTAATAAAGCCAGGTACTAAGGTTGAAGGCGGAGAGAAAATAGGCTATGTAGAGGAAACGGAGCTTATCAGACATTTCATAATGATTCCTCCAAATGTGAAGGGCAATTTGACTTATGTTGCGCCTGAGGGAGAATACAAGGTAAGCGATTCCATAGCGGAAGTTCAGAATGGGGAAAAGGTCAGCATATCTATGATTCAAAAGTGGCCGGTAAGGGTTCCTAGACCTATAAAAAGAAGATTGGTGGCTACCGAACCTCTTATAACTGGACAAAGGATAATAGATGCGTTTTTCCCGCTTGCAAAAGGAGGTTCCGCGGCTGTCCCTGGAGGGTTTGGCACGGGCAAAACTGTTCTCCTGCATCAGATGGCATCTTGGGCAAACTCAAGGGTTGTTGTTTATGTGGGCTGTGGCGAAAGAGGAAACGAGATGGTTGAGCTTCTTAAAACTTTTCCTAAGCTTAACGACCCAATAAGCGGCAAACCCATAATGCAGAAGTCCATAATGATAGCGAACACAAGCAACATGCCTGTCGCGGCTAGAGAAGCTAGCATTTATGTCGGCATAACTTTGGCAGAATATTACAGGGACATGGGTTATGACTCGCTCATGCTGGCAGACTCAACTAGCAGGTGGGCTGAAGCTTTAAGGGAGATCAGCGGAAGGCTAGAGGAAATACCGGCTGAAGAGGGATATCCTTCTTACTTGGCTTCTAGGATAGCGTCATTCTATGAAAGGGCTGGATACGTTGAAACTCTCTCAGGAGATTTTGGTAGCGTCTCAATAATAGGCGCGGTTTCACCTCCTGGAGGAGACTTTACAGAACCTGTTACGACCCATACTTTAAGGTACGTTAAGGCTTTCTGGCTTCTCGATCCAAACTTGGCATACTCTAGGCATTATCCAGCCGTCAATTGGATTTCGAGCTATTCATCATATGTTGAACCTCTCTCTGACTGGTGGAGCTTAAACGTGTCAACTGAATTTGAGACGTTGAGAAGGCAAGCTCTGGACATACTGTTTAAAGAAGAAAGCCTTAGGAATATAGTTAGGCTTCTCGGTCCAGAAGTCCTCCCTGAGGATGAAAAGCTCTTACTAGAGGCAGCCAACATGCTCAGGGAGGGATTCTTGAAACAGAGCGCTTACCATGAAGTAGACAGGTACACGCCGCCCGCGGTTCAGTATTATTTGTTGAAGCTCATATTGACATTTTACGAAAGGGCAAAGGAAAAGCTGAAAGGCGGAACTACAGTGGAAGAGATAAGGTCAAGCCCGCTTTACCTTGAAGTTATAAGGGCCAGGTTTAACGTAAAGGGTAAGGAGGAGTTTGATGCTTTGATGAAAAAGGTGATGGAGTTTTGAGCGGGAGCATAACCTTCAGCAGCGTCCAGAGCATAAAGGGTTCTCTGATGGTCATAAGGACGAACGGAAAGCTTGGCTATGAGGAGCTAGTTGAAATTGAGCTAGAAAATGGCGAAAAGAGGCTAGGAAGGTCTTTGCAAGTTAGCGAAGATATAGCTGTTGTAGAGGTTTTTGAAGGAACGCAGGGACTGTCTCCGCGCGGCGTTAAAGTTAGGTTCTTAGGAAGACCGCTCGAGCTCTCTGTTTCAAACGAGCTTCTTGGCAGGATATTCGACGGTCTCGGGAGGCCAATAGATGGAATGCCTGAACCTGTAGGGGTAGAAGAGCTAGATATAAACGGCAAGATACTGAACCCGTATAAGAGGGAATATCCGGATGAATTCATACAAACGGGTGTTTCTGTAATCGATGGGATGCTCAGCATGGTTAGGGGACAAAAGTTGCCAATATTTTCAGGTTCAGGGTTGCCCCACGATATGCTTGCAGCCCAGATAGCAAGACAGGCGACCATAGCTAAGGGTGAAGAGTTCGCTGTGGTATTTGCTGCCATAGGAGTTCCAGCCGATACAGCGATGTTCTTCAGAAAAGAGCTGGAAGAATCTGGCGCGCTCAAGAGGAGCGTTCTCTTCCTAAACCTGGCAGAGGACCCAGCAGTTGAAAGGATAGTGACCCCGAGGGTAGCGCTGACTGCCGCCGAATATCTTGCATTTGAAGAGGGATTTCACGTTCTGGCCATACTTACTGATATGACTAACTATGGTGAAGCGTTGAGAGAAATAAGCATGATGAGGGAGGAAGTGCCCAGCAGGAGGGGTTATCCAGGCTATCTTTATACAGATCTTGCAACAATTTTTGAAAGATCAGGAAGGATTACAGGAAGAAAAGGCAGCCTTACTCAGCTTCCGATCTTGTCAATGCCTGCTGACGACATTACTCACCCTATACCTGATCTTACGGCGTACATCACTGAAGGGCAGATAGTTCTGAGCAAAGATCTGTATCATAAAGGCATCTATCCGCCCGTGAATGTTCTCATGAGCCTCAGCAGGCTAATGAAAGATGGCGTTGGAGAAGGCAAAACTAGAGCCGATCACAAGGAGCTCAGCGATCAGCTTTACAATTCATACTCAAAGGCTATGGACGTGAGGTCGCTTGCAGAGATAGTTGGAGAGGAAGGGATACCGGAGTCCTCAAAGAAGTATCTTCAGTTTGCTGATGCCTTTGAGAGCAAGTTTATGAAGCAGGATCCATATGAAAACAGGGACATAGATACAACTCTCAACCTTGCATGGGACGTGCTCTCTATACTACCTGAAAGCGAGTGGACAAACATAAGCGAAAAGAGCAAGAAGGTGTACCTAAGTGTCGTTCAGAAACGTAATATCTAAATCTGAATTGTTGAGGCAGAAAAGGGAGCTTCAGGCTACAAAAGATGTTGATAAAATACTTTCTACAAAAAAGGATGTTATACTGCAAAAAATTTCAGAAGTCGGGCCTCAGGTCTCTTCGGTTCTAGGCAGGTTTCTGGAAGAACTTAAAGTTGCTTATGAAGAATACGCTTTACTGGTTGCAAGCATGAGCTACGATGAAATTGTTGCAATTTCGAAGTTTCTTGAAGGAGGGCTTGAAGTTGACCTTAAAAGAGAAAGGTACATGGACGTTCATTACTGGATGCCGGCCATAGTTTCGAGAAGATTAATAACTCCAACGACAAATGCTCAGTACAACTTCTTTCATAACAGTGATAAACTTATAAACTATCTAATTGATTCGGCTTGGCTTAAGTCATTTATACTGAAGCTGATAAAGGACCTCAGAGACACTGATAAGCTGATCAATGCGCTTGAAAAGGTTGTAATACCAGAGACGGAACAAAAGATAGCCTCCATATCAATAACTCTGGAAGAGAGGGACAGGGAAGAGCTTAATAGGATAAAGAAGGTTAGAGATAAAATGGTGAAAGCTGTTGGAAGCGTTTGACGAAGCTAAGGAACAGATAAAAAAGAAGCACCAAGAATACAGCAAAAAATTAGATGATGAATATGAAAAGTTAAAGGAAGAATACATAAAAAAGCTTAAAACAGCGGGTGAGAAATAGTATATGATAGGAGAATTGATAATACCGTTAATATTAATGATTTATCAGTCTTTAAACACGCTTGGTAACACTGTGGGCGCAGGGATAGCTTTTGGTTTAGCTGCATTGGGAGCAGGTATAGCGATAGGAGGTGCCGGTGCGGCTGCAACTGCCGCAGTTGCTGAACATCCAGAAAGACCTGAAGTCAGGTCTTTCTCGCTTATCATGGTAGCGCTTGGAGAAGCGGTAGCAATCTACGGTATAGTGATAGCGATACTTATTCTAAGTCATACTTAAAATTTTCAAAAGGTCATCTTTTATTTTATTGTAAATATTCTCATGAACCTGATCGTACCATATTTCATCTTTGCTTATTTCTCTTAGTTTTTCAAGAACGCTTAGGCTCCTCTCAGCATGAACCTTTGGATCAACATCCTTCCATTCTTTGCCGTCAAAAAGCCTGACCTGTCTTTCAGACCAGTCCCCAGGTTGGTCCATGCCGGGATAATAGCAGTCAATCATCTTATCTAAAATTTCTTCTGGAACCGATGCTGACAGCCTGACCTTGATCCCATCCTTTTCATAGCGAGATTCGTCTAAACCATAAAGCGGCATGTCGTACCCGTTTTCTGCAAGGGGAGTTATGTTTTCAATAGCATAATAGATCCCTTCTGCTTTGTTTCTGCGCAAATATTCATCTAAAACTTTGATAGCTTTAGAAGAAATGAATCCATAGAAAACAACCTTCTTTATTCTGCATCCGCTCTGCAAGCACTTTTTAAAAAGGTTTTCTAAAACAAAAAGAGAGGTGTTACCTGTGGCTTCAGTATCGGGTTTTAAAACAACGTATTCCCCTGAGGGCAGTGTTTGGGGCTCATCGTAGGTCATAGTAAGCTCTCTCTCTACATGTTTCCTGAAGGAAACATATTTGTAAAGGGGCCTTGACCATGAATTTATAAAGCTGATTCCTTTTTCTTTTAAGGCATCATATACCTTATAACCTAGAGAGGCCCTTAGCACGTGCTGCATCAGTATTTTTTCAGAAAACAAAGATTCATTGCCAAGAAAGTCCACAAACTTCTTAGCAAGTCTGTAGTTCAACGATTCAAACTTTTCGCCAACGATCTGCGGATAGCACGCTATTTCCCTTCCCTCCTGTGAATCTACAACGAACTGGTTATCTGAAAGCTTGTATACATTAAGGCCATTTGAGCTGTAATACTTTGTGAAAGATGTTGAAAAATCAAAGGATCTAAAAATTTTATCCTTAAGCGTAGAAGATGCCATCGCTTTTTATGCTGTATGCCTTTTAATAAAACTTTTCTGAGTTTGTTAGCCTTTTTGAAAAAGTTTTTACAAAGCGTCTAATTAAAATGTGAGCTTTGATTATACGCATCTTATAAATCGCTCTGTTCTTTATTGCTTTTTGTGCCGGAATTTCCATCTTGCAGAAGCTATTATATAAATTGATGCTGTTATGCAGCGAGACAAGCCCTAGATAGGGAAGTTAGCAAAAAATATACATATGGCAAGCGTTATTAATTGCATGGGGATATTTGAAGAAATATTTAGGGACAGTTCAGGGAGATCATATCATATAAAGGCCAGAGAAGGAACGCTCAGCCCATATTCTGTTAATGCGGGAAGTCCTGAGAGGATAGAGAGCTCTTTATCTCTTTTAAAAAACGTAGAGCCTATAAGCAAAAACAGGGGGCTCTACGTTTACAATGGTAAATATGGGGATCTACCTGTTACTTTGTTCTGCACAGGGATGGGACCCGGTTCTGCCGAAATAGTTTATACTGAATACCTTGCAAACGTTGATTACAATATATCAAGAAAGGTGTTCAGCATAAGAGTTGGTACAGCTGGTAGCTGGTCAAGTTTTGTAAAACCTGGGGAATTTGTTGCTGAAACTGGAATAGTCAGGAACGAAGGGGCGACTAACAAAATAGCCCCGCCGGAATGGCCCGCAAGGTCAGACATAGTTACTTTGCTTACAATAGCTGAAGCTGTAGGGAAATTAAACCTTGAAAAAAGGTTCTGGTTCGGCCCTGGTATTACCAAGGACACGCTTTATGCAGACGAAGATCCTGAAAGAAGATCTTCTATACCATGGATCATAGAGGCTAGGGCCAAATCGTATGAAGACATGGGCGCTCTATCAACTTCTATGGAATCTTCTGTCATGGCTCTGCTCAGCGAGTTCTATTCAAGAAGGTTAAGAAGCAAAGGCGTTAGGATCGGGTTTGGCAGCATCCTCCTGATAGTTTCCCCTTATTATGGGGAAGAAAAAAAGGTTGAGTTTAAGGTTAGCGAAGAAGATGAGTTAACAGGGGTGAAGGTAGCGCTAAAAGCTCTAGAGGTTGCAAACGAAATGCAAAAGGCTGTAAACTCAGGTAAAAAGGCAACCCTTGAAGAAGCTTATTCAGTTCTTTATTCTAGACTTCTTTACTAAAATTTTGTAAAGATAAACTTTTTTACCGCTACACGTTTGCTAAACTTTGGGCTAAAAATTGTAACCTTTTAAAGATGACAATTTAGTGCTATGCAGACGTAAACCTCATACATTAAAGAATCATCATATAATATTTGTTAATAATTGTAATTAGGCAGAAGCTGTCAAGATCTTAGTATATATACAACTTTAAACATAATAAAAAAGTTACCTTTTAAAAAGCCCGTAATAGTTCTGAGGAACTTGCACAAAATAACGTGTAAAGATATTCAATTGTTAAAGGAGCTGCTAAAACGGTAAAAATATCACAAAAAGGCTAAAGTTTTGTTCTTCTGTAACTTAATAGGGTTCTGTTTCTTTAAATTTTTAAGCACATGTCAGCGTATACAGGTGATTTCATGGATCATTTTTATTTGTTATACTATGTGCTTTTTCTACATTGGCTTGCTGTAACTACAATGAAACTATAAAAGCCTCTTAAAAATCCTATTTTTTAAAAGTTTATAACTTGAGCTTTCTGTAAATTATATGTGAAATCAGAATCTGAAACGCTTAACGCTGTATTTGACGCCTCCTGTCCAAACTGTGGGGGTCCAATAGAGGCTGAAAGGTTAAAGAAGGGGCTCGTGTGTACAAAGTGCCTTCCGAAGGAAAAGGATTACACTTATGAAGAAATGCTGGAAGAGCTCCATAAGCTTGGAACTTTAAAGTTCTTGAAGGATGACTATAATGTTATTAAAGAGTTAAAGAACTTTTCTGAATTCTTCCATAAAGCTGTTGGTTCTAAGATATCTGGTGCCCAGAGGCTTTGGACCATAAGGTTGCTAAGAAACGAAAACTTTGCGATAACATCCCCTCCTGGGGCTGGCAAGACAACCTTCGGGCTTGTTGTGTCCCTTTATATGTTAAAAAATAGAAAAAAATCTCTAATTGTTGTTCCCACAAGGACTTTAGCATCTCAGTCTGTCCAGAGAATTCTTGAGTACAGCAAAAAGCTCAAGGTATCTCCAAAGATCTTTACCTATAACACCAAGGATATGAAAATAAGTGATGCCGATATAGCTGTGATAACTTCAAAATATCTCTTCATGCATTATGAAGATGTAGAGGCTTCCGACTTTAAGTTTGTTTTTGTCGATGATGTTGATGCCGCACTAAAGTCAAACAAGAGCATAAGGCTGGTTTTGAGGCTGGCCGGCTTCAACGAAGAAGAAATAAACAAAGCAAAGAGCTTGATGTTCTCAGAAAAAAGGTTAGACCTTCAAAAGTTATTAGAAATAAGAAAAAAAGCTATCAAAAGGACCATGATATTTTCATCTGGCACTATAACGCGTTCAAGCCCGCTTTTTTTGGTGCTCATGGGCTTTAGGCCAGGCTCCCCTGGCTCTTACCCGAGAAACGTAATAGATCTTTACGAAGATATGCCACAGGACCTGATTCAATCGCTAAAGCAAAGGATAAGCGAGCTTGGCGAAGGAGGTCTTATATTTGTGGCGTCAGATCTCGGTGCAGATTATGCTGAAGAGCTCAGCAAAAGGCTTAATGAGATCGGTATAAGAAGCGCGGTGGTAAGCGGGAAAAACGTAAAGGTTCTTGAAGAGTTCAAAAAGGGAAATCTCTCAATCCTTATAGGTGTAGCTACTCACTACGGGACGCTAGTAAGAGGCATAGATATTCCAGAAAAAATAAGGTATGCGATTTTTATAGGCATACCTAGGTTTAAGTTCACGATAGGTGAAAGGATGCACCCAGTTCTGATGACGCGCATACTCACATCTTATGCCCTCTACGTTAACAAGCCTGAAATAAACAAGCTTGCATCCATCGTAAGGAGAAAGATTACGAGGTTAAGCCCTGCGGCGCTGCAGATGCTCGCCAAGAACATAAAAGAAGGAAATATAGAAGATCAGTACATACTTTCAGCATACAACATAGTCAACGAAGCTCTGAAAGACAAGAACTTCTTAGAAAAGCTTGGTTCAAACATAGGGGCCGTTGTAAAGAACGGAAGCATTTACGTTCCAGACATAATAACCTACATACAGGCAAGCGGCAGGACTTCAAGGATGAGATCCTGGGGCAACACGCTAGGGCTGAGCCTTTTGTACATAGATGATCAGAATTTGTTTCAGCTTTTTAAGAAGATATCATCTATAACTTTTGGCATAGAATGGAAGAGGCCCGACGAGGTTGACATAAAAGAAATATTGAAACGTATAGATAGAGACAGGAGCGAAGTCATGGTTGAAGAACAGGTTGTTGCATCTGAAGAAACGTCAAAGTTTTCATCAACCCTCATGATAGTTGAATCTCCGCACAAAGCAAAGACAATAGCAAACTTTTTCTCAAGGCCAGCCATAACTATAAGAGAAGGCATCGTTGTTTTTGAAACAGTTGTAAGTGGGAACCTTTTAAACATAGCCTACACGGCAGGCCATGTAATTGACCTCACTCTAGACAAAGTAGGTTATCATGGAGTTGAGATAAGGGAAAATTGTGAAAGGCGTTATGTTCCGCACTATGCTGTCATAAAAGAGTGCGAAAACGGGCATCAAGTTACAACCGCTGGAAATACTTGCCCCGTATGTGGCGCAAAGATAATTAGGGACAAAACGGGCATGATAAACGCATTAGAAAAGCTTGCTTTTGCTGTTGATACGGTGCTCATAGGCACAGATCCAGATACTGAAGGCGAAAAGATATCTTGGGACATAAACAACATTTTGAGGCCATTTAACTCAAATATAAAGAGGGTAGAGTTTCACGAGGTTACAAAGCCTGCTTTGCTAAAAGCCATAAGCGAGTCGAGGAGCATAAACGAAAACTTGGTAAAGGCGCAGGTGGTCAGGAGGCTGGACGACAGATGGCTTGGCTTTGAGCTTTCAATCAGGCTTCAGAATGACTTCTGGAAAACTTACTGTGAAAAGAATTATGGCATAGGATGCGACAGGCCTAACAGAAACCTAAGCGCTGGTAGAGTTCAGACCCCGCTTCTCGGCTGGATAATAGAAAGGTACAGGCAGTACAACGATAAAAAGAACCTTGTAAGGGCTTACTCTGCTCACCTAAACGGTGTTCCAATTAGGTTTTACCCCGAGGGAGTTAAGCTGGCCATTGGCGATGAAGTAAAGGTAAGAATAACTAGCTCAAAGATAGCTGAGGAAAAGATGAATCCCCCTCCGCCTTACACGATGAGCGAAATACTCAGGGACGCGGCAAACATGCTTAAGCTTTCTACCAGCGAAACCGCGGGAACGCTTCAGGACCTTTTTGAAGCTGGCTTCATAACCTATCCAAGGACGGACAGTACAAGGGTTTCGGAAGCGGGCATAGCTGTAGCGAAAAATTATATAACACAGATACTCGGGCTTGACGAAAAGCAGTACTTTTATGCAAGAAAATGGGGAGAAGGTGGGGCACACGAAGCGATAAGGCCTACTAAGCCGCTATCCTCTCAAGATCTGAAAAACTATCTGCAACAGGGCCTTCTCTACACGCCGATAGCAATCAGCTGGAGGCATTATGCAGTTTATGACTTGATATTCAAAAGGTTCATGGCAAGCCAGATGGCGCCTGCCACGGTCCGAAAGCAGATACTGGGCCTTGATGCTGAAAAAGATGCTACAAAAGTAACGGTTGATCCTAACCCTCTCGAAATACCTCTTGAGTATGTGTTTGACGGCTTTGCGAAGGTTTTTCCACCTTATAGGGAGCTTTATAAACCAGTTACTGTTAATGAATTTACAGCAAAGGTAGAGAACTTTTATGAGTTCAGGCGCACAGAGCTTTATTCCGAAGGGGACCTAGTAGAAGAGATGAAAAGGAAAGGAATAGGCAGGCCAAGCACATATTCTACTATAATACAGACAATTCTGATAAGGCGTTATGCAATACTCAGCGGCGAAAGAAAAAAGATAGTGCCAACAAAACTCGGTATAGCTGCGTACAACTTCCTTAAAGATAATTTTGGAGACCTAGTTAACGAGGATACTACTTCAAAGCTTGAAGCAAAGATGGATCTAATAGAAAGCGGAAGCGTAAGCTATAAGTCGGTTTTAGACCAAATACTAAACGAGCTAACAACAAAGTTAAACATAGAAGTGCCTGTCATTAAAGATAGTTAACATTTTAATGCTTAGCTGCAATTATATTTGTGATGATGAATACGAACCCGCACTGAGCTAAAGCTATGAAGAAGGCTGGCTTCTGAACATGTATGCATTTATAAAAACTTTAGGATTATTATAAACGAAGCTAAAAACACAGCTGAAGAAAACAGCGTGATGTTCTTTTTTGCCTTTTCTTCATAAATCAAAAAAACAGCCTGCAAAATAGAAAAAACGATCCCAAGAGCTATAGGGAAGGGAACGCTCAAGCTTTCTGCAAGCATGAACAACCCTGGATAAACGCCCATAGCAAAAGGGAGCTCGGCTATAAGAGACGCTATCTGTTCTTGTTCTTTTCTTTTTAAAAAGACAAAAGGCGATATCATTTCGGGAGCGCTGCTTATAATAGGTATTATGAGAAATGATATGAGAGAAGGCTGCACATTAAGAAGCTCGGCCAAGTTTATAGTTGAATCAACTACGTACCTGCCTGTAAGCAAAAGAATGGCTAGGCCTACAGCTGTATATATTAGCGGGTTCCTTCTTATATTTTCGTATTTTTCTTTTTTGAACGCTTTCAGGACTTCATACTCATAAACTGTGAACAGACCAAGCATTATAACTGAAATGTACCTGAAAACGTAAGATGATAAGAGAAAAAGTCCCGCTACAAAAACGAAGGTTAAAAGGGACATGCTAGAACCTTTGTCCATTTTTAATGGCTTCTTTATCCAAAGCTTATATGCTAAAAGACCTAAGGTCATAACGATAAAAGGCTCCCCGAGCACTGTTCCTATTGCCACTTTTGTTCCGGCATTTCCTGAGATTAAACCATAAGCAAAAACTGTTAGCTCTGGAAAAGTAGTAATTAACGGGAAAAGAAAATAAATAAAATGGGTTATCTGAGTTTTTTCAAATGATTCATCTATACCGTACGATAGAAAAAAGCATCCCAAAGCAAAAGCGCCGAAGGCCAAAACCTGTAAATAAACTTGCAACAAAAATAGTCAAAGGTTCATAAATTTAACTTTTATATGATTTTGGAAGAAAAAAGCAAATAAGGTTATGAGCTTCGTTCGATGAATAAGCGACAAGAATTAAGCAAAATTTCATAAAAACCTTTAAAGAAAAGGAAAGCTTAACTTTCAGCAAAAACGATGATAAAGATCGAAAAAGGCATCGTAACCGCTTCTGACGGCGAAAGAGTCATAGTAGTTGATAGGTCCGGCAGGCTAATGATTTACAGCGATGGTAAAGAAACCTTTAGAAGGTCTCTTTTAAACCAGTTTTTAAAAGTTGGTTACAGAAACGGAGAAAGGGTGGCAGCGTTGTTAAATGAAAAAGATGCAAAATTGGTTGCTCGTGAAGCTTACGATTTTTTAAGGGAATTCAAGTCGAACCTTTCATCTTATATTCCAAACATAGATGAGCTTGGCTGGGATTTTCTGATAAGAGACTCGGCTAAGCTCTTAAACATATACAAAAGCCCTGTCCCAATAGTGCCTCCAGATCAGTATTTTCCGGTTTATGTTCAAATAACTGTCGGGTGCGCTTGGAACAGATGCACCTTTTGTCATCTTTACAGGGATCAACGTTATAGAATAATAGAAGAAGGTGAGCTCATAAAGATGATAAGAGACCTCTTAGAATTCTTTGGACCTTCGCTTCCTTCTAGAAGAAGCGTTTTTATAGGCGACGCAAACGCGCTCCTGATAGACTATACGACATTAACCAGATACCTAGAGATAATAAACAGTGTTTTTAAGCTTCCAATCTATTCGTTTGTTGATGCGTTCTTAACGCCAATCAAGCTAAGCGGCGATAAGATTCAGGGCCTCAAGAAAATGGGGCTCGAAAGGGTTTATTTTGGTATAGAGAGCGGCAGCGAAAATGTGCTGAAAATTCTCAACAAGCCTATGCGAATAGAAGAAGCGATAGGCTTTATAAAAGAATTTAAAAAAGCAGGCATAAACGTGGGGCTCATATTACTTGCAGGAGCTGGAGGCAAGGAATATTGGGAGGAGCACGTAAAGAAATCTTCAGAATTTATAAGCAAGATAGAGCTTGACAGGGAGGACATAATATACATATCCCCCTTGCATGAATACAGGGACCTGCCCTACTGGGAAATTTCTAAGCGGCTGGGTAAATTAAATTCAAAGGAAAAGATGAAACAGTTCTATGAAATGAAGAAGAGCATCAATGAAGAATACATTAAGTTTAACCACAGATATCTCCAGGCGCCAGTGGTCCTTTACGATATTATCGAATCCGTATATTGAATTTCGAACTAAAAAATTATAGATGCATGATCTTTGGAAGTATAAATATAGCAAAGATCAAATTGAAAAGAACGATCGCAGTAATTATTGAATAAATATAATCTTTTTCCTTGATGAACTGTGCTAAGCCAAGAGCGACCCTCAACACTGGGGTAGCTATAAGAACAACAAGCCCCAGGAACATTATAGCTAACGGGTTCATGGTTACAATTCCTTCTATTATTGTGTTTGCGTTAAAGTAAGAGCTGTTTATCATAGAGGCAGTTGAAGTTATCTCATTTACAGAATAATATCCAGCCTTTCCTTTAGCGATCAGCAGTGCGAAACCCAAAAAGAGCAAGGCCGCGCTTATAAGCACGCCAGCTCTCAACGCATAAGCTATAACGTCATTAAAATCCATACCCGAGTCCCCTCAACACCATTTGGATGCCCAAAATAATTAATATAGCTGAGAAAATGTACCTAATGCTTCTGTTCGTTATCCTGACAAGTATCTTTGTACCAATGTAAGCGCCAAGCAGCACTCCTATAGCGGTTCCTGCGGCTATAAAAGGCTGTATGTAACCGTATATCCAGTATATTGAGCTCCCTGTAGCTGCTGTGACGCCTATCATGAAGTTGCTAGTTGTTGTGGAGACCTTCATTGGCAGGTTCATTGCCCAGTCCATTCCCAGCACCTTTAAGGCACCTGAGCCTATTCCAAGAAGTCCAGAAATGAACCCAGCAAAGAACATTATTATTTCTCCGAGCCACCACCTTACTCCATAATAGTTAACCTCTTTTCCGAGAACTATATCATAATAGCTTCCGTATAGCTTGAAAAGTTTAGTGCTCCAGTCCGGCTTCATTTCTTTTGGAAGTTCAAACTTGCTTCTGGTCAGTTGTATGTAGACCTGTGATAAAAGGACCAAACCAAACACTATATAAATAATGTATTCTAAGTGATGCGAATACATAAAGGCCACGGTCAGCGCGCCGGCTATAGATCCCCCGGTCGTGGCAATTTCTAGCCCCATCCCAAGCTTTACGTTCGTTATTCTGTCTTTTATATAAGCGCTGCCAGCCCCACTAGATGTGGCTATGGTTGAAATCAGGCTTGCGCCTGTTGCATATGCTATAGGTATCCTTAAGTATAAAGTGTATATCGGCACGAGAAACGTTCCCCCTCCGAGCCCTACTAGCGCGCCAAGAATGCCTGAAAGAGCGCTCACCACGATCAGGATTATGAAATAAATTATGGGCTGTATCACGCGTTTTCTTTTGGAAGTTTTAATATAAGTTTTTCCTAATATTAAAAAAGTTAAG
>DAXX01000012.1:0-5365 GCA_002506605.1 Thaumarchaeota archaeon UBA160 | reverse complement strand
CAAGCGTTTAAGCCTATAGTATTTCAATATTGTACAAAAAATTTTAAGCCTTAGCTTATAAGTTTGTAAATTTGTCAGGAGCTTTTTATTGGTATTTTATATTTGTACGAGTAAAAGTACACAGCTATGAAGTATATTATGAAAAACGGTATCAGGATCATGTCATTTACGTTTGAAAAGCTCTCTATGTACCAGAAAGTTGAGAAGGATAACAGAAGTGAAGAAACAAAGATCTTCATATAAGCCTGTTTTAATTTTCTCACCTGAGAGCGAAGCAGATAAGTGCCCACTATCACTATCAGAATTCCAACAAGCGCTCCGCTCATGGCTGAAACAAAGCTTATTGGTATCAACGCCACCAGAACTATAGCTGCTTCAAAAGCTTCTACGACGCCAACAGAAAACCCAGTGCTAATTATTCCTTTTTCATAGCGCTCCTCAGCAACGCTGCTGTTGCCTGAAGCCTTGGCCTGAATCGTCCTTAAAGCAGAGCGCCTGGCGCTCCTGCTGAGCCTGAGCCCAAAATAGAGCAGGAACGTTGCGGCAATTATCCTGACCCAGAATATAGGCAGGAGCGCTATTGCTTTTCCAACAAAGACCGTTGGTATAAAAACCACGAGCACGCCGAGCGCAACCCAAAGGAATGCTTTAGCGTCTTTCGAATCAGCATAAAGAGCCAGCCCAACCGCAGAAGCTTCAGTAAGCTCGAGTAAGGTTATTCCAAGGGCGGCCAGAAATATACCTGGATCCATAATCAAATTAGTTGAAAAATGACATATTTAGACTTTTATACAGTTGCAGGGTTGACATTCTCATCGTCTTTAACTCTAATGGGGGCAAAGGGGGCGAAAGTCCTCTTCTGTAGCAGCAGATCAAAACTTTTTATTGCAGAATGGTATTCTAGTGTTATAGAGGCATTAAATGCAACCTTGCGATCTAATATTAGTAATAAGTATTTTTTATGCGTTAATGAATCGGACAGGTCAGGGTAGTTCGCATATGGCGTACTGGTAATTGCTTGCAATGCAGCGGACTATTTTATTTGTTGTGTTTTGCTTTAAGCCGCTTTTACTCTTCTTTGAGCTTTTTTAATACCTGACTTTCTCATGAAGCTTTCATAAGCGTTTCTGCAAAAAGTTATTAATTCTGCGTAAAAGCGTACAGCGTCCCTTAGCCTCAAGTCTTAGTCTTAATATTTTAACACTGATCTCAAAAATCGTTTCTGTTTTAACCTTCTGAGTTAAAAAAATTTTTGTTTGTAGCAAAAAATTTTGTTTTATCAATTATAATATTTTAGAGGTCAATTTTTATTGTGGATTGGATCGAGATAAAAAAACATTATGAAAACGATTATGTAGCTAATGAAATAGTTGAATATGTTAAAAACAGATGGGTTGCTCTTGAAGCTCAGTCAGAAGATCATAGGACGTTTATCAGATACGATAAGGGCGAGCCGTTATTCATAAACGACAAAACAGATTATGAATCTATCCTTCATAGGTTTTCTTACATAAAACCAAGGACCATCTATGCAACCGCAAACGTTTACAGCGTTTTAGACTATGAAAGTTTAAAGAAAGAAAATTCTATTATAAGCGTTACCCCAGTTTTTGACATAGATGGATCGCTTGAAGACGCGAAGTTGATTATAAGCGTGGCTGAAAGGATAATTCAGGAGCTTGACAGGTTTAAAGTTTCAAAGTCCGTTTACTTAATCTGGTCTGGCAGGGGAGTGCATGTGCAAATAAATGAAAACGCTTTTTCTGGGGAGATAATGAAAAAATACGGTCCTCTAAAAGTGGCGCATTCAGTTGTTGAATTCATAATTGCGAGAATTGTAAACGAAGTAAAAGAAATGTCAAAAGTAGCAAAAAACAGCGAAAGAGAACTAAAGGTTGAAAACAAAATGGACATAGGGAGGCTCTTTACTGTTCCGCTCTCGTTTCATAGGTTTCTCGACTATGTATGCGTGGCGTTCAAGCCGGATCAAATTAACGATTTTGATCTTTCATGGGCGGATCCAAAAAATTACAAACACAACCCTGCTTGGAGAGAGTACGAAAGCGGGGAAGCTGACGAGCTAGCTTTGATCGCTTTAAAAAACGCGCCAAATATAGAGCTAAGCGCGCCTTATGCAAAAAATGAAATAAAAACTACTGTGAGAAAAAGTGAAGGAATAGGCAGGTTTCAAGTTATGGGGCTCATGCAGGCTGCGAGGTATTACCTGCTTAAGGGCGATTTAGAAAAAGCCAAATCCTTCGGGTTGAACAGAGCTATATTCTATGCTTGGGCCAAGAGGTCTAGGCCGGTCAAAAAAGAGGTGTCGCAAAGGCGTTTAGATGAAGAGGAGTCAAAAGAAGAAACTTACAATTTTGAAAAAGTAGGTAATGAAGAAGCCCCTGTTGATAACAGGTCCGGACTTTTTATGATAGGCAAAAAAGTCCAGACGCCGGAAGATTATGATCGCGAAGTAGCTCAGAGGATAAACGCTATAGTGCCTTATGATGAGGCCTGGGAAAAAACTTTGAAGTACCTTAACGGCTTCCCGAAAGAATACCTTGAAGATCAGAGGCTTTTCTTTGAAAGGATATACAGGCCTGTTCGCGACAGCTTTTTGGAAAAAGTTTTGAAATTAAATTGACAATTAACTATTCTGCCTAGCATTTTAGGCTTCTTTTTTAAAATGGAAGGAACTTTCTAATTTTTCAGCACGCCCATCGTTTTAACTGCAACTGGGTTAAGGTGTTATCCATTCTTTATGCAGTGGGACTTTCGTTCCTCTTCATTAAAGAGCTGAACGCTTTTACGCTAAATAAATATACATAAGGATTTGCCTGCAGAATACATCTAAATCATAAATGGCATTGAAGCTTTAACGTGAAAAAGCGTGAGCTATAATGAATGATGAAGCCTACCTGCAGATAATAGTTCACAAACTAAGAGTGAGCCTAGCCATTTATGACAGGGTTTTTAATGCCCAAAACAACGGGATGGTTGTCTTTATCTTCTTTAAATCCACGCCTGAAAACAAATTCTATTTCCATAATTAAAAATAGTAGCAAAAATTGTTTAAAAATTTTGGTCTTAATTATTATCAGAGTTGGTGTGAAGTCTAACAGAAAATTAGCTGCGCACTGGCAGTAGCTGAGTGCGGGCGCTGGTATTTGATGGGCTCCAGATAGATGATGGCAGCCCTAATGGAATCAGTAGTCTGCCATTTTTTGGGCGGAGAACGTCAGATCATCTGAGCAAAGCTTCTACATATTCGATCAGAACTTTAGCACCGCTGTGTTCATAATCTTTTGTTGCGTAGACTAATGTAACCTTATCTTTTTTAATCAGCTCTGAAAGGTCCTTAATTTTCTGATTCTTCTTTAACTCTTCCATGTATTTTGTTCTAAATTCCTCCCATTTTTTTATGTCATGAGAATACCATGCTCTCAGCTCGTTGCTTGGCGCGACTTCTTTCATCCAAATGTCTATTTTTTCTTTTTTTATTCCGCGAGGCCAGAGCCTTTCAACAAGAATCCACTTGCCATCGTCTTCTTTCTTTTCTTCATAAACGCTTTTATGATTTATCATTGATAAAAAAATACGAAATTTACATTTAAGTTTTTGTTAAACTTTTGTCTTATGCAGGTTTATGCTTAAAAAAGTATTTATATACCATTTTTATAATTATAACGATGTCGGAAGAAAAAAAGAAGCTTGCTGAACAGATAGATAGAGTCGCAATAACAAAATTCTATCCTGATAAAGGCTACGTTGAGCTTACAAGGGGCTTTCCTGAAGAGGGCTATTTGTGGAACGAAGACTTTCATCCAACCCCTGTAAAGTACAGGAATTGGGGCACACTTACATACTTTGCGATCTGGTTTGGAATGTCTATGGAGGTGGAGAGCTGGGCTCTTGTTTCAATAGCTTATTCTTTTGGACTCAACTGGTTCTGGGGCCTCATGGCCGTTTTGCTGGGGAATTTGATAGTTCTCATTCCGATTCTTATAATAAGCCACGGCGGTGCAAGGTACGGCATTCCTGAAACTATAATAACAAGGTCCAGGTGGGGAGTTTATGGAGCTTGGATACCAAACATAATAAGGGGGATAATAGGGGCAGGCTGGTGGGGAATAGATACCTGGATCATAGCCGAATCTTTTGGAGCTATGTACATAGTTGCAACGCACCAGGTTGACAAGCTTCTCATCTTAGCTCAACAGTATCCAGCAACTCTGCCATTTTTGATCTCCACAATAAATCCAACGCTTTTCTGGACTGTCTTCATAGTGACTATAATCGCAAGGGTCATACTGCTTTACTATTCTCCTCCTAAAACAGGTCAGAGAGTTCTTCAGATAGTAAGCTGGAGCGTGCCGTTCATAGCTTTTGCAGGCTTCTTTATAGCTTTCTTCAACGTTATGAGCGAGGCCAACTGGCAGTGGACTAGCATATTAGCGATCCCAACTCAGGTTTCTGGTTCAGCTTTCTGGTTCGCGCTTATAGGCCTTATAAACGCAAACGTTGCTTTTTGGGCCACAATGGCTCTTAGCATGCCAGATTATAGCAGGTTTGCAAAGAGTCAGTACGCTCAGAGCTTTGGACAGATCCCAATGCCACTGCTGATGACTGCAATTGGCGCATTTGGGCTGATAACAACTGGCGCTTCGATAAGTGTTTTCAAGATACCTATATGGGATCCAATAGTGCTTACAGCTCTGGCTGTATCTAACCCTGTGCTAGCTTTCACAGGGCTTTTCCTGCTCATGCTAGGAGTGGTTGTGGTCAACATATATGCGGATACTGTCGGGCCTGCGTACGACTTTGCAAACCTGTATCCTAAAAAGATAAGCTGGTTCAGGGGCGTAATCATAGTTATACTGATAGCTGCCCTTTTACAATCCTGGAGTTACTACTTTAGTGCTTACAGCTATGTCGAGAACTGGCTTCTTACGTACGGTGCATTGCTTGGTGGCGTTGAAGGTATAATAATCTTTGACTATGCGATTATAAGAAGGTTCAAATTTGAGCTCCCTGATAACTATCTGACATACGGCAGGTTCAGGTATTTCAAAGGGGTAAATCCAGCTGCAGTTATAGCATTTATAATCTCAATGGTTCTTGTCTTTCCCCCTAACACTTATCTTCCGACTTCTTTGGCTCAGCTCTATCCATACCAATCATGGGTTTTCCAGAACGCGTGGTTGTCTGCAATAATTATAGCTGGCGTGATATACCTTATACTGATGAAGTTCTGGATTATACCTAAATATCAGCCAATGCTTAAGGGCGGGCTGCTAAAGGGCTATATTGCTGAGGACACAAAGGCAATTTTCTCTAAAAATTCCAATTAAAACGCATTTTATTTTTT
>DAXX01000044.1 GCA_002506605.1 Thaumarchaeota archaeon UBA160 | reverse complement strand
ATCAAAATGAGCTTAAGTTAACATCACCATTAACACAATAAAAATCTTGTTAAATTAAATAAAAAATATTTAAGATGCAATTAACAACAAAGACAAATCACATTTCTTTGAGGCGGCAATTTTTTAAGCGGCTTTTAAATACAATAGTGCAATGGTTTAAAAATAGCAACCTTTGGAGTTTGAAAACATACGCCTTTAAAGCAATAAAGGTCTTTTTTAAATAAATCTTATAAAAAGTTAATTAAGAATTTATAGTAAACGTTTTAATAAACAAATAAAAATAATTGTTGTGAAATTGTTTTCAGCTACGTTTAAATAAAATAAAAATTAATAGTAGATCATGAACAAAGAAGAGCTCGCAAAATATATTGATCATACGCAGCTAAATCCTTTCGCAACAGAAGAAGACATAAAAAAACTAGTAGAAGAAGCTAAGAAATACCATTTCTTTTCAGTAGTTATAAATCCATATTATGTAAAACTCGCAAAGGAACTTGTAAAAGGAACTGACATAAAAGTTGTTAGCGTAGTAGGTTTTCCTTTCGGTGCCACTTATAAAGAAGTTAAAGCTTACGAAGCTGAACTGGCTATAAAGGATGGTGCAGATGAAATAGATATGGTTATGAATATATCAGCAGCAAAATCTGGAAAATGGGATGTAGTAAAGGAGGATATTATGGCTGTCAACAGCGTTGTAAAAAAATATGGAAAGATACTTAAGGTTATACTTGAAACTGGATATCTCACAGATAATGAAAAAATAAAAGCGTGCGAAGTAGCTGTTGAAGCTGGAGCTGATTTTGTTAAGACAAGTACTGGTTTTGGAAAAGGCGGCGCAACCGTTCATGACGTTGAGCTTATGTACAAAGCTGTCAAGGGTAAAGCTCAAGTAAAGGCTGCTGGAGGCATACACAGCGCTGAAGAGGCTTTGGCTATGATTAAAGCTGGCGCTACCAGAATAGGGGCTAGCCACAGCGTGCAAATAATCGAATCATTGAAAGAGTAATTTTTCATTTTTTAAAATTCGTTAAAACCTTATATTTTATTTTTTAGTACAGTAAAAATTTTTAATGGCACCTTTTAATTCATCACGTTGCGTAAAATAGCCGTAATAAAGATAGGGACTTCAGTACTTTCTAATAACGGCAAGCTAGACAAGATTATTTTAGGGAATATTGTAGATGAATTGAGCAAAATTAAAAATAAGGGCCATCCGCTAGTGCTGGTTACTAGCGGAGCTATACTTACAGGTATTGAAGCGTTGGGATTAAATAAAAAGCCTAGCGCACTGACTTTGAGGGAAAAACAGATAGCTGCAGCAGTGGGTCAACCTTTACTAATGAAGGAATATGTTGAAATGTTTGCAAAAAACGGTATAAAAGTTGCACAAATTCTTGTTACAGAGGAAGATTTTTCAATAAAAACCTGTTTTAATAATTTTATTAGAACCACTAAATCTCTTGTAAACAACGGTATAGTGCCTATTATAAACGAAAACGATGCGATCTCAGTTAAAGAACTCGTAAACGTCTTAAACGTAAATAACATGGTAAGATTTGGGGATAATGATAGGCTTTCCGCCATTGTTTCAGTTAATTTAAGAGCTTCTCGGCTTATAATACTTACAGATGTAGATGGTATTTTAGATGAAAATAAACTTGTAATAGAAAAGATAAACGCGAGCGATATCAAAAGGCTTATGCGCAAGTTAAAAGGAGGAAACGAATTTGGGAGGGGAGGAATAAGATCAAAAATCGAAGCTTCCTTCCTAGCTTCTTCAAAAGGCGTTAAAGTAAACATTATTAACGGTAAAAAACCCGGCGTGCTTACAGATATATTTGAAGGAAAAATGAGAGGCACGCTTATAATACCATAAAGTTATCCTCAAGCTAAACATTTTTTAAACAAGCCTTCTCATTCAGCAAAAACGTTTTAAACATCAAAATTAACCCCTATAACGATAGAAAATGGCTGTGTATGATTTACACGGTAAGGATCTTATATCAACACAAGAATGGTCAAGGGAAGAACTTCAATTTGCAATAGACTTCGCCAAAGATATAAAAAGGTGGAAATATGCCGGGTATGTCCCTGAGCTTTTCAAGAACAGAACGTTTTTTATGCTTTTTTATAACACAAGCACAAGAACGAGAGCTTCTTTCGAAGCTGCTGCAACATTGCTTGGAGGTCATGCACAATTTATTGACTTCAAGACAACAAGGGGATCTGAAGGAGAATCTATAGCTGATATTGCGCATATGTATGAAAGGTTAGGGCACGCATTGGGCGTAAGAATACTAGAAGATGCGGTAGATTACGTATATGGGGCAGGAAACAAGGTTATAAGAGAGTATGCAGCGCACGCAAAGATACCAGTGATCAACATGGCTGACGATATGTATCATCCAACACAAGCGCTGGCAGATATGATGACCATAGATGAGAAATTCTTTGGAAAATATGAAAAGAAAAAATATGTCATAATGTGGGCTTACAGTACACACGCAAGGAGCTGGGGTAGCGTACAAGATGAGATGCTAATAGCGACAAAGTTCGGAATGGACGTAACGCTTGCATATCCGCCAGGATTTGACCTTGACGAGAACTTAGTAAATCAAGCAAAAGAGAACGCAAAGGAAAGCGGCGGAGCTTTAGAAATATCGCACGACCTTAAGTCTGCTCTAGAGGGTGCGCATGTAGTTTTTCCAAGAAATTGGGTAAGTCATGCGGCTGTAATGACTGGGCTTAACAGGTTCGGCAAGGATAAAGAAATTGAGCTACACAACAAGTATAAGGATTGGAAGCTTACAAAATCCCTTGTTGACATAATGGATAAGAAAGCTATAGTTACGCACGTATTACCTGTTTTCAGAGGAGAAGAAGCTGACGATGAAGTAATGGATGGGCCGCACAGCGTCATACTTGATCAAGCTGAAAACCTACTTTATATAAGAGCTGCTGTTTTAGCTCTTCTTGCTGGAAACAGGTATTAAAAAATTATAAGTTTTTATTTTTCTTTTTTCTTATTTTATTTCATGACAAGAACGAGAGTTTTTATAATAAACATTGGGACAGAACTCTTGATTGGAAGAACGCTTAATGGAAACCTGCAATGGCTAGGGTCAAAAATATACTCATTAGGAGGTGAAGTTTTGGCGTCGCTAACTGTGCATGACAAAAAAGATCATATAGCTTCTGCTTTAAGCTACGCGCTTAGCTCTCAGGCTAATATCATAATAACAACTGGCGGACTAGGGCCTACATACGATGACATAACTATGGATTCTGTTGCTGAATGGCTTGGTAAAAGGCTGGTTATCAATGAAGATGCTCTAAATTTTATGGTAAAGTTGAGGGCGCCACAAACCGAAGAATCTAAGAAGGCATATGAAAAAATGGCTTCTCTACCTGAAGGTTCTACTCCTTTGTTTAATTTTGTTGGCGTAGCCCCTGGCGCTATGATAATTTATGTAGAAAAAAGGCTGTTTATTTTGCCAGGGGTTCCAGCAGAGATGAAAGATATGTTCGAAAGATATGTTGAACCATTTATAGGCTATAATATAAGCAGGGGCATTGTTACTAAGGTTGAAGGCATATATGAAGCTCAAATATCTCCGCTAATTACAAAACTTACAGAAAGATTTCCAACGGTTTATATAAAATCGCATCCTTCTATGGAGTACGGAAAGTCTGTTCTGAGAATTGAAGCATGGACTCAAGACAGCACAGTTGATATAATGAAGATATTTGATGAGTTAAGGAATTTTGTTAAAGCTTATGGTGGCAACATAACGCTTGAAGAGCAGGATTAGCCTTTTATAAAAAAGCCATCATTTTTTATCCCGAGCTTTTTTGCCTTCTCATCTTCCTCTTTTAAGTCTCTTAGCTCATCGGGTAAAAGTTCTGGAACAGTGTCAATTATAGGGTACCATCTATGACACTTTTCACATACCAGATACCCTTCGATTATTTTGCTTTTGTAGCAATCTGAACAGGGCGCTTCTTTTATCTCATTTATGTATTTTCCCAAAAACCCGCAGTAGATTTCGCACCTTGGTTTTTCATATGAATTAATGTCTTTTTTTTCATCTTTTATAACATAAAGCTTAAGGGGAAAGTTCTTACATACTGGACATGCCAGGACATCCATAAGCCTGTATCTCATATATAATAACAGACTTGTGCATGGTTAAAAAGTTTTAATATACAAGATTGCAAAAGATTGTATGCAAAGGGAAAATACGATAGCTGTTTACGGTCTTGGCAGGGTTGGAGCGGCTGTGGCCGCAGTCTTCTTGAGGCATGGATTTAATGTTTTTGGCGTAGATATAGACAAAGCAAAAGTAGAAAAAATAAACTTAAAGGAAAAGATTTTTAGCCTAGAACCAAAAGTTGATGAAGCGTTTTCAGAGGGCATAGAAAATGGTTCTTTTAGGGCAACTACAGATTTAGTAGAGGCAAGCAAAAATTCAAAATATAAAATAATAACGGTTCCAGTGCCGCTTGTTCTTAAGGCTCCAGATTTTACAAACCTTAAGCAGGCATCTGAGTCAATAGGAAAAGGGACAGACAAGGGGGACGTTGTGATAGTTGAATCGAGCGTGCCTCCTGGAACTACACGTCAGATAGTTGCAAAAAGCATAATAGAAGCCTCTGGTCTCAAGGCCGAAGAAGATTTTCTTATAGGCTACAGTCCAGAAAGGATATATGAAGGAAGGGCCGTTTATGACATTGAAGAGAACTATCCTAAAATTGTTGCAGGCTACGGTCAGAAAAGTTTGGAAGAAATAGCTAAGCTTTATTCTAAAGTTGCAAAAAAAGGTGTTATAAAGATGTCAAGCTTGGAAGCAGCTGAGCTTGAAAAGTTAGCTGAAGGTCTTTATAGGGATGTTAACATAGCTCTTGCAAATGAGCTTGCCCTCTTTGCTCAAAGGTTAAACGTTGACTTCTGGGAGGTCAGGAACGCAGCAAACTCTCAACCTTATTCAAACATACACAAGCCTGGCGCTGGCGTTGGAGGAAACTGCATACCGGTTTATCCTTACTATGTGCTTCATGCAGCTAATAAGCTTGGTTTTCATTTTAGGCTGGTGGAATCATCGAGGTGGGTAAACGAAAGGATGCCGCTTGTTGTCGTAAGCAACTTTGTGGAACTTTTTATATTGAACAAAAAGTACCTTAGATCAGTTGCTATCCTTGGTTTAGCTTTTAGGGGAGACACTGATGATGACAGGCTGAGCCCATCTTATGACATTATAGACAGATTAAGAGCGCTGAACGTGAGCGTTAAGGTGCATGATCCTTACGTTAAAAACCCATCTAGAAATGATGTTCAGGTAACAGACAAACTTGAGGAGGCGCTTCTGAAAGTTGATGGTGTAATAATTGTTACAGATCATTCTGTTTATAAAGAACTTGATTATGAAAAGATAGCAAAGATGAGCGGCAACGATCCTATCATATATGATGCGCGGGGAATACTTTATGGTAAACCCAAAATATATGTCTTAGGTACAGGTTACAAGGGCCCGTAGCTCAGCCAGGATAGAGCGTCGGCCTGCGGAGCCGGAGGTCGCGGGTTCGAATCCCGCCGGGCCCGATAAAGGGTTTGAGTTGGAATGTACGATATACTTATAGTTGGAGGGGGGATTTCTGGCCTTACATTAGCATATGAACTAAAAAAATTTTCAAAATCAGTTTGTTTGATGGAAGGAAATTACTTGGGAGGAAAGATAGCAACTACAAAGCTTGAAGGAAAAGTAATAGAAGAAGGACCAGAAGAGGTTGTAAGTTCAAAGAGCTTTATGGAACTAGTTAGCGAGCTTGGGCTCCTTGAAGATGTAATTAAGCCAAAGGAAAACAGATTTGCTGTGTTAAGAAATGGAAAGCTCTTTAGCGTCCCTGAAGGAATAGCTGGAGGGATATTGAAGATAAATCCAGAACTTTTGCGTTCAGCTTTTAGTGGGCTGTTTAGTTTTAGAACACTTCTTAGGATGTTTTTAGAACCATTATATAAAATAAATCTCAACTATGATATCTCTGTCGAGGATCTTTTTACAGCTGTTTATGGAAAAAGATTCGTTGAAGAATTTTTCAAACCTCTTGCAGGAGGAATTTACGGTGGAGACATTGGTCTCATGAGCTCTTCAGTTTATTTTCCGTACATACTTGATATAAAAAGGAGAGGCGAAAGCGTGATAATGAATTTTTTGAGGAAACGGATGAACTTTGAGCTTATTTCTTTTAAAAATGGGCTAGGCTCCATCATTACAAAGCTTATTGAAAAAATAAAAGACGTTGATATGCTTAAAGGAACTTTAGTAAAAAAAATTTATTATGAAAAAGATTATTTCTCCGTTCGCACCGATTCTAAAGAAATAAAAGGCAGAGCTTTAGCTTTAGCAGTATCCCCTTATACGGTACCTGTACTAAAAAACATAGATGATGATGCAATAAAAGAAGCTAGATTTTATGTAAAGAATTCAAGGATTGCGGTGGTAAATGCAATATATGATAAAATGTTCAAAGAATATGAAAAATATTCTGGAATTCTGACCTATCCTGAAATATGTGGAGTTAGCGGCGTTACGTTCTTTGACAACAAGTGGCCCATCAACTCAAGCTCTGGACCCTTTGTCTTAAAATATTTTGTACCGTTTGAAAACTATATTGAGAATGGCAGAGCTTTAAAGATAGCATTAAATTTTGGGAAAAAATATTTTGGCTTAAATGAACCAATCGCATATAAAGTAAAAATTTGGAATGATGCTTTACCTTTGTACGTTGTAGGCATATCTTCTTTAAAAGGGAAGCTCGAAGCTTATAAAAATAAAGGAATATTTTTTGGAAGCGCTTTCACGGGTTCAACCGGTATATATTCATCAGTCATGACAGCAAAAGGTCTCGCAAAACAGATAAACAGTTATCTTGAGACAAGAATGCAGGCTGGGTCAGAGCTTAAAGGATCTTTATAATAATAGTAAGCCCTTGATCTGCTTCCTCCGCAGTTGAACTTAAAAGGGCAGCTTCCACAGTAACCGTTTAATTCCCTCTTCCTAAATTTGTTAAGCAATTCATTTTCTTTATAAAGCATTACTATATCATCCCTTTTTACGTTTCCCAGAGGTATATTGAGTAACCCGCTTGGGTATACGGAACCATTGTAAGAAATAAAAATAACGCCATCTCCGTCTAGGGTGCCGTATTTGCTTAAAGTTGAAGATTTAGATGGCTTATAACTATTAAGAGATTCTTTAAGCTCTTGATAAAGGCTGTTTTCTTTAGATCTGTTCAAACCGTTTTCCCTTTCTATGTATATCCTCCTTATAAAAGGGCACTCAACCGTTCTTATATTCATTTCATAAAAAGAGGCGTCATACAGAAAATTACATACAGCTTCGTAATCCGAAGGCGTCATTTCTAAATTAGCATAAGCCCTGCCAACAGCAACTATGAAAAAAACTTCCCATGTCTTTATTCCTAAATTTTTTAGTATTTCAAAGATCTTGCCAACTTCTCTTTTGTTTAATGACATTACAGTGGTGTTTGCCTGTACTTCAAATCCATAAGAAGCGGCATCTTTTAAAGCTTTTAGAGTCTTTTCAAAATGCCCTTTTTCCCCTCTTATGAGCTCATGAGTTTCAGGGGTTGCTCCATCAAGGCTTATTGAAATATATTTTACTCCGGCTTCCTTTAACATTTTGTATGAATCTTCGTTTAATCTTTGGGAAACCGTTGGAGCTAAAGCAGGAGTAAGCCCTAAGCTTTTTGCATAGCTTATAAGCTCGTATATGTCTTCTCTAATCAAAGGGTTTCCTCCTGTAAATACTATCACAGGTTTCTTTTCAAACTTTGAAATGTCCTCAATCAGTTTCTTTCCTTCATTTGTATTTAGCTCTTCTGGGCTCCTTTCCCATATAGAAGAAGCCCTGCAATGTAGACATTTAAGTTCGCATGCCTGAGTAGTTTCCCAAAATACTATTACAGGAAATTTATCGAACACGAGCTTTGTTATACTTTTAAGATATTAAATTATTCTTAATTTTTATTCCATCATAAGACAAATAAACCATCGTACATAAGTAGTTGTGTTGATAGCTTTACCTGGAGAAAAGCTTGGAGTCATAGAAGCTTTCGAACCAAAAGGAGAATTTATCGTTAAAAATGGTTATATCTATGCAACAAAGCTTTCAGAGGTAAAGATAGATAAAAAACAAAAGATCATCGAAATTAGGCCATTAAAAAAAAGCGCGTTTAATATAGGCAATCTAGTTGTTGCAAAAGTTGACTATGTACAAAAGCCCTTCGCTTTTGTAACAATAGTTTCAGCCCTTAATGAGGGTTTAGCTGCTGATCTAAAAGGTATGATATACTTTGATGATGACTTTGAATATATGCCCGTAACAGAAGGTTCTATTATAAGGGCCAAGATCATAGGAATTAGCGCAGGAGTGCTTATGCTAAGCATTGAGGGTCCGGAACTTGGAATTCTTGAAGCTTATTGCAACTATTGTGGTGGGCCTTTGGTCATAAGAGGCAGGAACTCTGCAAAATGCATATGGTGCGGTAGGATTTTGAAGTTAAAGCTGGCTTCAGATTTCAAGTCTAAAGCTTTGCCTTACAGAGTTATACTTGAATGAAAGCTATGCCAATTGCTCTAAACTTAAATTACTAGATATGTTTAATAAAAATTAAAAGAAATGTTCAACCATGAGCGATAAGGAGCAGGATAAAGACGTTGTTCTGCAATTATTGCGTAATGTAAAGGATCCAGTGCTCAAGAAGGATATCGTATCTCTTGGTTTTGTAAAAGATCTTCAGGTCAATGGTAAGCAAGTCAATCTCAAACTTTTGTTAACTTCGCCAGGATGCCCGCATAAAGATGAAATAATATCAGATATAGTAACCAACTTGGAGGGATATTCGGTCATGGTAGAAATTACCTATAATGTGTTGAGCGGCGCATTAGTTAGAAAGGAAGGGACAAGTAAGGTCAAAAACATAATAGCAATAGGAAGCGGGAAGGGCGGGGTGGGAAAGTCAACAGTCTCTATACTATTAGCATATGCTCTTAAAAGGCTTGGAGCAAAGGTTGGAATTATAGATTTGGACTTTTATGGGGCAACAATTCCCAGCATGCTTGGATCGAGTTTTGTTCAAAATGTTAATGAAGCTGGCCTCATTTTACCTCCAATTCATGAGGGAATAAAGATAATATCCCTTGCATACTTCATTCCTCAAAATGCAAGCGTTATCTGGAGAGGACCAATGCTTACAAAAGCTGTTCACGACTTTATGGAAAAAGTAGATTGGGGAGAATTAGATTATTTAATAGCCGATCTCCCACCTGGAACAGGAGATGTTCCGATAACTTTAGGACAGGACAGACTTGTTAATGCTGCTGTCTTAATTTCAACGCCTCAGCCTGCGGCTGTAAATGTTGCTCTCAAGCTTGTGGACACTTTCAAAAAACTTAATGTGCCAGTGTTAGGAGGGATAGAAAATATGAGCTATTTTATCTGTCCAAACAGCAAAGAAAAGGTAGAGTTATTTGGTAGCAAATATTTTAGAGAAAAGCTAGCGGAAATCGGTCTTCCTTTCTTAGGAGCTTTGCCATTTGTCCCTCAACTAAGGGAACTTGAAGATGTAGGAGTGAAAGAAGAAAACATCTCTTACATAATTGACGACATAATACCTGTAGCGAAGGAATTGACGTGTAAGCTGAGCGCTCTTAATTCTCAAATAAGCGAGAGGCCTTTCTTTCTGAACATTCCGAAAAAGAAATAAAGTCACTTCGTCAAATAATTTATGCGATGATGATTCAGAGTTGATATTGAATAGTGAAATGAAGGCATTTGTCTGAGCGTTGAGATAAATTTTTAACGTTGAATTATAAAAAGATCCTTATGAAAAGAACAGTGCATTTGCCAAAAGGGCTCCTAGAGTTTTATATACTCAGCTTGTTAAGCACTTATCCTGCAAAGGGCATTGAGCTGATAGAAACAATAAGAAAGAAAACAAATGGAATGTGGTCACCCAGTCCTGGTTCGATTTATCCCCTTCTCAAAAAGCTTGAGGAAGAAGGTTTCATTTACAGTGTAAGCAATGATAACAGGTATGTTGTAACTGAAAAAGGTAAACAAAAGCTGGAAGAGTTAAAAAACGAAATGGTTCAAATTAACGACATAATTAATAGCGTACTTAAAGAGGTTAAGATCTGAGTAAATATGTGGCCGTAAACTTTCTTATAGCATAGAAAGCTAAAGTCCATATGATAAGTATTATGATGCCTATGAGGTCCCTTAAAAGCTCTATAGTTATCCCCTTTGCATCATCCGTAAGTAATAGAACCTGTTTCATAAAGAAGAAACTGAGCAGAAGTAAAAGCCAAGCCCCAACAATAGTCAGCGAAATTAAAACTAAAGAATTTATTTTCACAGATAATACACCACCATTGTTATCAGGCTTAATATAACAGAAATCAAACTAAGTAGCAATATGCTGTAAACCAACTGTTTTTCACTCATAGGTTTTTGAGAAGCTATCAATCTTGCTAGTGTGATTGGGGCTTTAGGTTCTTTGTTTGCTATCATCCTATAATCGTTTAATATTATGAGCGGTCTAATAAGTTCTGAATGTTCTTTAAAACCGCCGATTGATGAGAGTATAAAAAAGCCATTAAATATAAGGGGCAACGTTGCAATTATACCGATGACTTCTGCGCCTGATACTATCATTAATCCAACTATTCCTGCGCCCATTAACATCGAACCGCTATCTCCGGGAAATATTTTTGAAGGATATTTATGTCTAATATAAAAAGCTATGAGAGAAGCTTCGAACGCAATACCTAAATATATTCCCGCATAATTTTGTTTTATAAAATCATAAACTATTAAAGGCAGTATAGAAATTGCTGTCGTTCCTGTTACAAGACCATTAAATATGTCTATCATATTTGTAGCATTAGTGTAAATAGGAAATCCGGCAAGTACTAGCAAAGGATACAGAATCTTTATTGTTACATGTCCAACATATGGGAGGTATGGGGTTGATGAATACGCTTTCAAAAAAATTATGGGCAGAGCTGCAAGAATTGCCAGAAGAGGTTTTTCAGGTCCACCAAACTTTTTTATATCGTCAACAAGTCCAATAAAAAATGCAATAAACAGAGATGAAATAAATGCTATTGCATAAACGTTATTTACAAAGGCTAAAGCAATCGTAGTCCCAACCAGCAGAGCAATTCCTCCAGGTCTAGGAATCATAGGTTTTTCCTTTTTATGTGCATCTGGCACACTCATATTCCGTTTTCTAAGAAACTTTTCAAGATAAATGGTTAAAAGTAAGGTTATGATAAAAGATGTTATAAATTCAATTATTAAGCTTACCCAGTTCATTTTCTTTGCTCATCAGTTTATATTTGTTGCTGTTTAAATAATCTATGGTTTTGCATACTTGGCATAGTTCGTTCTTGGAAGGCCACCCGCACCTTTTGCAATACTGTCCACTAACTTTGTGTTCTTTTGAATAGAATTGCATAAAAGTATCAAGAAGCTGATACTTTATTCCTGGATGTCTTTCTTCGAGCCTATTAAGAAAATCCCTTATTTCAGACCTTATTCCTTGTTGCATATAAGGACAAGTAACAGTTTGAAAATCAAAGCCTTTGAGCATCGAAAACATTGCTAGCTCTTTTTCGTATATTCTAAAAAATGGGTGAACCTTTCTTATGCCAAACGCTTCTGACCTTTCAACCGCTGGATTAAAGCTTTTTAACCTTTCAATATCACCATTTGTGAGCAGTATAAAATAACTTTGAAGTATATCATCTAAATTATGCGCCGTCGCTAGAACCTGCGCTCCCAGCTCTTTAGCAGCAATATCAAGCGCTCTTCTTCTAAAAATTCCACAAATAGTGCAAGATGAATATTTGCCTTTGTAATCTTGAATATCGTCTATAGTGTAGTTAAACAAATTTTTATATGAATATATTACATGCTTTACGTTTAATTGAGATGCTACTTTAGAAGCTATAGCTATCCCTTCTTCTCTATAACCTTTTATGCCTTCGTCAACGGTCACAGCTATTAATTCGTTACCTTTGAAAAATTTAGCTAATATATAGAGCAGAGAAACGCTATCTTTGCCGCCTGAAACCCCAACAACAACTCTTTCACCATACTTTATCATTTCATTCTTTCTTATTGATTCAAGAGTTATGTCATAAACAGAGGTAACAAAACAACCTTTGCAAAGAAATTCGCCAGAATAAGGTCTGTAATAAAAAGAAGGTCTACCACATTTTGTACAAGGTTTTACCTGCATTTTTATTTATCATTTATGTTGCCTTTGTGCGTGTGCAAAACCACAGCGCTTACAGTGCTTTTTACGCCCGGTATTTTTAGTATTTTATCCTTAAGTATGTGCCTAAATTCTTCAATGTCTTTGCACTTTATTATCGATATTATGTCAAACTCTCCGGTTACTTCATAAAGGCCAACTACTTCGTTAAGCGAATTAAGGTTTTGGAGAACGTTGTCCATCATGGGCGAATCTACAAATATGTTAACGAATACGAGCATAGCTATAACAAAGTCGTGATACTATTAAATTTAACTGAAACATCTTTTGATGCTGGTCAAATAAGATCA
>DAXX01000033.1:15113-18331 GCA_002506605.1 Thaumarchaeota archaeon UBA160 | reverse complement strand
AAGTTTTGATCTACTGGACAGGTCAGGGTAGTTCACAAAATTGTAATGCTTTTAATGCTGCTTATACTTTTTATTTTAGGTATAATCTCTGCCGGTATCTGGCTGTCAGTGATAACGTAAAGCTTTGGTTCATCATATATTTCGGGATCTTCAGCTATGACTTGCTTTATGCTGAGCTTTGCAGAAGCTATTATCGAAGCAACGGCCGCAACTATGCCTTCCTCATTTGGATTTTTTGCTGTTATCTCTATAACGCCATAACCAAGCTCAGAAGCTACAGTAACCATGTTTGCAGTCGACTTCAATTTTGAGAATATTTTTGATAAAAATTGATCTGACGTGATTTCGTTAGCAAGTTCCTTAACAACTCTCTGATCAACTTCAGCAACCCTTGCAAGGGAAGCAAAAGGGATTTCAATGTCATTGCAATAAATTAATCCGTCTTTTACAGATAGACCGTACGATATCATTATCTTTATAACCCTTATCTTTGCCGGTTTACCCTTAAACTTATCCAAAATTGAATTTATCAACGAAGACATTTTTAATATAAAGTTAACTTCAGCTTATATAAGCTTAGCTGACGTAAAAAATAAAACTTTAAATTAAAATATACAAGCTTCAAATTTTTAAAATGCGTTAAAAAATGTTTAAATAGAATAATTATTTATAAATATATTATGGACGTGATAGTTATACATCAATGGAAACCAGAACAGAAGGATAAAGTTATGAAATTCGCCTCGACAATTATGGATCTCGCAAAAAACAAAAAACTTCCAGAGGGTTTGAAACTTGTTGAAGTTTATATGGCAAAGAACGCAAATACTGCTGTTTGCAAGTGGAGCGTTGACTATTTGCAACATTTGCTGGACACAGCTTCCACGTTAAAACCCGAATGGCAAATAACTGTGCTTGAAGTAGAAAAAGCATATTAAATTTTTTTATTTTTTAGCATCGCATGTTTGTAGCTTAACGAAAGCTATGTCAGAAAGTAGCTTCTACGTTTAAGAGTTCGGAAGCAGATACCTTTGCGATCCTCCTTTGAGCCAGAGCTGTCTGAACTAAAAGTGAAATGGAAGCTACGCCTATAGTCATAGCCACTATCAAGTTTGTATAATTTATGCCATCGTTTATAAAAACTGGAAGGTTCAGGGCCAGCACAAGAGGTATCGCTCCTCTTATTCCTGATAAGAAAGCTAGCTGGTAGTCGTATGGACCTTCTTTAAAGAACCTAAGCGTTCTTATCAAAGCTATTCTAGAAAAAAAGACTATTAAAAAGGAAACTATGATTATCAAAAAATAAGAAACGATTAAAAACGGGTTGAGGACAAGCCCCATCGATATAAAAAGAAGCGATGTTACTATATAGTCTATTACAGCCCAGAAGTTGTTTACATCCTTTTTGAAATCCCCCAGTCTTGTTGAAATCATGAACCCGGTTATTATTTCAGAAACTATGCCAGAGCCACCTATCGCTTGAGAAACAAAGAATGAAAGGTAAGAAATAACAAAAATAAGAGATACCTTTGTCTCAAAACCTGTTATAAGTGGCATAAGCTTGTTTGAAAGGTAGCCTAACGCAAAACCTAAAATTGGGGAAATTATAAAAACAGCTACTATTACCTTAAAAACATCTGTAACATAAAAGCTGGTGCGGAACATTAAGAGCACCGAAAATAGCGTTACGGCTGTGGCATCATTTATCAGCGCTTCCCCCTCTATGAGTGAAGAGGTATTTGGAACAGCCCTAGTATTTTTGAGCGTGGCTATAACTCCTACAGGATCCGTTGGAGATATTATAGTTGCAAAGAGGGCAGAGTAATACCAAGAAAGCCCTAGCAGAAAATGAACTAGCAAAGAAATTACAACAACAGAAATGAGAACTCCCGCGGTTGCAAGATAGAGTATTGGCCATAGGTTGTCAACAAAGCGATCATAATCTAAATCAAGAGTTGCTTTAAAAATTATTGGTGGAAGTATGAGATTAAAGAAGAGCTGAGCTGAAAGCAAGCTAGTCAGAGATGAAGCTTGAGGAAAAAGGTTTAGCTTTATATTAAGAAATGTTATCAGCATCCCAAGGATGAGGAGTGAAGTTGTGTATGAAACGTTTATTTTTCGCGAAAATGTGCTCACCAAGACTCCGAGTAAGATAAATATTAATATTATTTCGTAGTTGATCGGACCCAGCAGCATATTCTCTGGTTTTTAAATGATAGTTGTATTTTAAAATGTTAGCCTTAAAAAATTGAGCAAAAAAACAAAAAGTAACCTAATCGATGTAATGTCTATTTCTTGTTCAAAACTATTTCTATTGTTGATATGCTCCTTTTTTGATTTTCGCTCTCAACAGTTGCCGTCCCTATTGATATGCTCCCCAGGTCGTACTTGTTATTTCCGAGCTTATTTAGTATAATCTCAGCTACGTCAACAGCTTTTGATATAGCCTTTCCTCTAGCCTTTATTATAATAGAGTTTTCAGAACCCATCTTGTACATAGCCGCAGCAGCATATGATTTAGCTGGCTTTTTCCCAATTAGCAGGACATTATTAGCGTTGCCTTTTGAAGCCTGTTCTTCGCTCAATGTTTTTTCACTTGCCTTAATGATTATATTACTTGGGTATATAAATATTCCCTGACCAAGATTCGTTTAGATTAAAGAATTGAAAGGCAAAATTTAAACAAAAATCATCATAAAAATATATTTATTGCTGTATGCATAAAATAAAGCGTGCTGAACATAGGCGATAACGCTCCTGACTTTGAGCTCTTAAATCAGGAAGGAAAAATTGTAAGGCTAAGCGATCTTAAGGGTAAGCCGGTAGTCATTTACTTCTATCCAAAAGACTTTACAACTGGCTGTACTGCAGAAGCTAAGGATTTTAATGAGAACATTGATAGCATAACTTCTGAGGGCGCTGTAGTCTTAGGGATAAGCTCCGATTCTGTCGATTCCCATAAGCGGTTCAGCCAGAAGCTTGGGCTCAAATTTAACCTTTTGTCTGATACCGACAGGAAAGTTATAAAAGCATACGGAGCCCTAGTTGGTAGCAGAACAAGAAGAATGACCTATATAATTGACAGAGAAGGCAAAGTTGCCTTTGTTTTTCCGAAAGTGACTCCAGTAGGACACAGCAAAGAAGTATTGGAAAAGCTCAAAGATTTGAAGCTGATTTAGAATCAATTTTTACATGTTGTGTTGAATAATTATTAAAAA
>DAXX01000033.1:10584-15076 GCA_002506605.1 Thaumarchaeota archaeon UBA160 | reverse complement strand
ATCTCGATAACAAGCTTTTGAGTTATTCAACACAGCAATTTTTACAAAATATATTTATATTATATGAATTAAAAATTAAAAGTGAAAGCTCCTCCTTCATTTGATTTTATAAGAATCAACAAGCTGAACGAGTTTTATGAAAATGTAGATCGGTATTCATCGCCTCTCATAATTTCTGGAGGAACAGTTGCGGTGCTCATGCTCAAAAACAGGGTTATAAGGCCTGATGTCGTGATAGATATAAGCGGGATAGAGGAGCTTAATGTTTTAAAAAAAGATAAAGAAAAAAACGAAGTCTTTATTGGCTCAAACATAAAGTTGCACGAGCTAAAAAGCATCCTGCCGGACGATTCGGCAAGCGAGCTCATATTAAAAGCTGCCACGACTGTAGGTGACATAGCAATAAGATCGATGGGCTCTGTTGGGGGCAATGTCTGTCTGGGGGATCCTGGAAACGACCTGCCTGTTGCTTTGGCAGCCGTTGGTGCAAATGCAGTCGTAGGAAGTCGAGAAGGAATTAGAACCGTTCCTGTATCAGAGTGTTATGTTAAACCTTTCAAAACTGTTCTAAAAAAAGGGGAGATACTGTTAGGAGTTAGCTACAAGATGTTATACGGTTACAGAACATCGTATAACAAATTTTTTATAAACTTTCTTGATCACTATGTTGGAATAGTTGCGGCCATTGCTAAGGTTGAAGGAATAAGCATAAAAGACATGCGGATGGCCGTATCCGGTGAAGCCATAGGAACGACTGTTAAAATCGACCTTGCAGAATTTTCAAAAATAGATGAAATAAACGCAATAAAAGATAAGCTCAACAAATTCGTAAATGAGAGGTCAATGTCTGACGATCGTTTCGGTACGGTCAAATTTAAGAAAAAGGTTTTGCTGACCCTGATGTTTCAAGCTATAGATGAGGTGCTAAAAGCTTGAGGATAAGGCTCAATATAAACGGAAAAGATTATGAATCAGATGTTGAGCCCAGAACGTTGCTTGTTGATTTTATAAGGGATGTTGCAGGACTTAAGGGAACCCATATCGGATGCGAAACGGGCTCTTGCGGCGCATGCATGGTTCTTCTTGATGGAAAGCCGGTCAAATCGTGCCTCATGCTAGCGGCTCAGGCTGAAGGCAAAAAAATTGTAACAGTCGAAGGTTTGTCTGAAGGAGGCAAGCTTAACGCTGTGCAGAAATCGCTTTCTCAAAAGAAGGCCTTGCAGTGCGGTTTCTGCGCAGCAGGCTTTTCCATCATGGGAACCTGGATTTTGGAAAACGAGCAAGATACAGATTATGAAAGGGTTAAATCAGACTTAGCAGGCGTTGTCTGCAGGTGCTCTGGGTATGAACCTATCATCAACGCAATAGTGGAGGCTGCCAAAAATGAGCGAAAGGACTGAAAAGTTTTTTATGGGAAAAGGAAGTTTCGTGGACGATATACAGCTTCCTAACATGCTTTACCTCGAAATAGTCAGATCTAAAAAAGCTCACGCGAAAATTTTAGAAGTAAAAGGGGGCTTAACGGCTAAGGACATTCCTTTAACCCTGACATCAACCGGCGAATCGTACAGAATGGGGAGAAATTATGAAGTTGAACCCGTATTTGCAAAGGGCAAGGTTTTATATTATGGACAGCCAGTTGCGGCCGTTTATGACAAGGACAAGTATAAAGCAAGGGACCTTGTTGAATCTGTTGAAATTGCATACCAAGAGCTCAAGCCCGTGCTCAGCATTGAAGAATCCCTCTCCTCCAGTCCTATACATGAAAACAGAAAAGACAACATAGTTGCTAGGTTTGAAATCGGAAAAAGATTTTCGCCGGAATCTGAGGTAAAAGTATCTGATGAGCTTTATATGGAAAGGGTTCTTCCAAATCCTTTGGAAACCAGAGGAATAGTTGCGTATTACAATTCAGGCAAGCTAAACGTTTGGATTTCAACTCAGTCAGTTTACTCTATAAAAAACGGTCTTTCAAAAATTTTAGGCTTAGACCCTGCGGAAGTAAACGTTTTTCAAGCAGATACTGGAGGGGCTTTCGGTTCAAAGAGCGCTGTATACCCGGAGTACGTAATAGCATGTTATCTTAGCATGAAAACTAAACAGCCTGTTAAGTGGATAGAAAGCCGCGAAGAGCACATTTCTAGCACAAGGCCAGGAAGGGGAGCGAAGGCAGAGCTACAACTGTATGGGAACAAAAAAGGAAAAATAGAAGGTATTGAAGGAAAAATATACGTCGACGTTGGTGCTTATGCTGACGATCTTTCGTCAACATCTCCTTCTTGGATAGGTTATCAGATCACAGGACCTTATCTTATAGAAAACGTCTACATTGAAGGCTACTCAGTTTATACAAACAAATCTCCTTTAGGTCCATATAGAGGTGCCGGCAGGCCAGAAGCAGCTTTCTTTATTGAGCGCATGATTGACAAATTTGCAGATCAAATAGGAATGGATCCTGTAGAGCTCAGGCTTAAAAACCTCCCAGAAAGGCCTTTCCAATCCCCAACAGGTTTAAAAGTCCTACCATCAAAGTCTTTCTTTGAAGAAGGCATAAAAAGCATTAACTATTCTGAGCTGAAGAAAAGAAACGTTGGAGTCTCTTTCGGGATTTTATTGCCAGCTGTGTTCGGCGGAGAAAGCGCTAAAATAAAAATTGATGAGGGCGTTGTTAAGGTTTGGCTTGGGGGGAACGCGCACTGGCAGAGACATGAGCTATTTGTTAAGAGAATTTTAAAGGAAATTCTAGAAGTTCCAGAAGAAAAGGTTGTTTTGATGAATGGTGATACTACAGAGCTACAAAAGGGAATAGGCACATGGGGCAGCCGGTCTGCTATAACAGCTGGAAATGCACTTTATAAAGCAGCTATGCTTTTGAAAGAAAAAGCTGAAAAGATGAACATAAACAGCGTTGAACAGCTACTAAATTCTGATTTAAGCGCAGAATATTATGAAAACATGCAGCTGGACCCAACGATGATATCGTTTTTGCTTACAGCTGCAGTTGCTGAGATGCGCGACGGGATAAAACCGGTTATAGAAGAGGTCTGGGCATATTATGACGTAGGTGAGCCTCTATCTGAAGAGGCAGTTTATGGGCAGATAACCGGAGGCCTCCTGATGGGAGTTCAGGAGGTTCTCTCTGAAGCCTTAATCTACGACAGCAAAGGCAAACCGCTTCCTGAGACCATGGCCGCCACAGGAATAGCATATTCAATAAACGCTCCAAAATATCACGTCAAAATTAAAACCTTTGGAAGATCAAACACGCCTCACGGGGCAAAGGGTGTAGGAGAAGCTGGCACTGTTGGCGCACCGCCCGCAGCCGCTAGGGCAGTTGAAAAGCTGCTGAATAAACGCGTTAACAAACTGCCTCTCGATTTTGACTTGCTAGCCTAATTGCGAACTTTTAAACTTTATTTATAGCCTAAAAAATATATTCAGTATGGCAAAATATGTATGTAAAAAATGTGGTTTTAAAACAGACACTGATAAGTGGCTCTGGAAATGCCCTTCTTGTGGCGGGGTGCTTGAAATAACGGGAAAAGTCGAACAACCAAAAATAACTCTTGGGGAAGGAAACACGCCTCTCATAAACCTTTTTGGTTTTGGAGGGGATGTTTATTTTAAGCTTGAATACCTAAACCCCACAGGTTCTTTTAAGGACAGAGGTTCTGCCATGGCTATCTCCCAGGCTCAAAAGCTAGGTATAGGATGCATCGTCGAAGATTCAAGCGGAAATGCAGGAATATCTGTGGCAGCTTATGCTGCAGCGGCTGGAATCTGGGCCACAGTTGTGGTTCCAAAAGGATGCGCCCCAGGTAAGAGGCATCTCATAGAAGCTCTTGGTGCTGAGATCATAGAGGCTGACGACAGGGAGGCTGCTGGAAACAGGGCAAGAGAGCGTGAAACGCAGGGGTGTGCGTACATCGGGCACATGTGGAATCCATGGTTTATAAAGGGGATGGAAAGCATAGCGTCAGAAATAAATTCACAGCTAGGAAAAGTTCCAGACGCCATAATAACTCCAGTAAGCTCTGGAACTTTGCTCCTGGGGCTTTATAATGGATTCAAAAAAGAAAAAAAGATGCCCAGACTTTATGCAGTGCAGGCTTCCGGATTCTCTCCTCTTTATGATGCCGTTCATGGAAAGTCTGAAAGCAGGCCATCAAAGCTGGCCGATGCGCTCCAAGTTCTTAACCCTCCAAGGCTCGAAGAGATGAAAGAAGCGGTATTAAAAAGCGGCGGCGATGTTTTATTGGTAAACGATGAAGAAATCTTAACAGCGCTTGCTAAGCTTTTGAAAGCTGGAGCAATAGTTGAACCTTCTTCTGCATCGGCTTTGGCAGGATACATGCAACTGTCTAATTCGGGCAAAATAAAGCACGGAGAAAAAATTGTAATAATACTAACTGGAAGCGGGTTAAAATATCCTGAAATTGTTTCGCTAATTTCTTCATAAAACACTGAACAAAAGCTGTAAATTTTTTATAGT
>DAXX01000033.1:5088-10543 GCA_002506605.1 Thaumarchaeota archaeon UBA160 | reverse complement strand
AGAATAGATAATGATAAAGTGGGTCATAAAAAGGGATGGAAGGACTGAAGCCTTTTCAGAAGATAAATTGATAAAGAGCCTCCTTTGCTGCATAGATGCATACAGAGGGGCTGCAATCATCAAATCTGTAGTTAAAGACATGCCTGAAACCGTTAGAGCTGAAGATCTGTTCTCTAAGATCAGGTTAGAAATGTGGAAAAGCTATCCCGAATCAGCTGTAAAGTTCGGACTCAGAGAAGACATGATGAAGCTTGGTCCTGCAGGATATAACTTTGAGGATTTTTATGCAAAGATTCTTATTGAAATTGGCATAAAAGACGTTAAAGTTAGACAGGTATACAGAGGAAGATGTGCTGTGCATGAACTGGACGTTGTGTACAGCGGTCAAAACGGAAAAGAGTTTGCGGAAATGAAGTACCACAACCAGTTTGGCATATATACGGGGCTTAAAGAAGCTATGTACACTTACATGAGGCTCTTGGATCTAAACGATTATGGGAACAATTTTTCTAGAGCTAACCTGATAACCAATACAAAGGTTTCAGAAGAGGCCATTATGTTTTCCAACTGCAAAGGCATGGGCATAGTGGCATGGAAATATCCGCCAGGCTCCGGGCTTGAAAAGCTCATAGAAAGAACGGGTTCTTATCCAGTGACATCCTTTATAAACTTCCTTTCAGAAGAAAAAATTAAAGAGCTCATCAACCTAAAGATAATAACTTTAAAAGACCTTGTAAATGCATATGAAAGCAATACGCTCCCTAAAGGGTATGAAGAAGCGTATAAAATATCAAAAAAGCTGCTCAGCAATTTAAATCCCTATAAATTATGATCGTTTTAACTGGTTATAACTTCATTGTAGCCGCTCTTGAGAATTGAAAGCTGATTTTCATACCGTTTCTTAACTTTTTCAAGAGAGAAAAGACCAAATCTGTACATCAAATATCTAATTAGAGGGTTTCTGACGTTATCTACAACCATCTTTGTGGTTTCTTTGAGGCTGTCAAATGCTTTAATTAAAGCCTTCAAGATGAACTCCTTTCTGAGAGGATCCTCTAACATCTCGTCTAGAGCTGTGAATCCCTTTTTCCTAAAAGCCGCAACGGGGATAAGCGGGAGAGGAAAAGTTACAACTTTAAGATCCTTTAACTTATCAAGAAGTTCCAAATTAGCTATTATGTCATCATCTGTTTCACCTGGAAAATTTATGATCATCGTTCCCACTACAAACCAGTTGTTGTCGTTGAGGATTCCAACAGCCTGCACCACTATGTCAGGATACTGTATAGGCCTGTACGGCAACACTTTTCCTCTCATGTACTTTTCAATGAGTTTTGAGGAAGCTGTTTCTATGCCCATTTCTATAAAAGTCTTCCTTCCCCCTTCGTTGATGTATTCTGCCACGCTTTTTACCAGAGACGGGTTTTGAACGACAACCGCGGCCGTTGTAAAGTCCGTGGAAATGGTGTTTTCGCTTCCAAACCTTTTAACGGTTTTGTAAGCCATTTCAGTCAGCTTCATCACCTTTTCCGGATTTGGATCGATACCGTTTGCACCGTACCTGAAATACTCTTCGCTGTGAAGGTTTATGTCCTTTAGATTTCCCTTTAGTATGTTTACTTCTATTTCTTTTTCGATAATCTCAAATGGTATCGACCTTATCATGCCGCTAAGATTTGGCGTGCAAAACGCACAACCCCTCCCACATCCCCTGGTAACTTCAACTAATCCTCCATTACTGGGGGTCGTTATGGGCACTATATCTTCTATCGATGCAGGCCTCGCGTGGAACCTTTCTGGCATTTTAACTCCGTGCAAAATGCCTTCTATGAAAGCAGGTCCATCTTTTTCGAACTCTCCTTCAAAAACATAATCAACTCCAAGCTCTTTTTGCAATCCGCTGTCATAAATTTGCCAAGAAGCTGGACCCCCAACTACTATTTTAAAATTGCTTCTGTAAGGTGAGTTGTTAAGGGTTTCAAGAACTCTTCTGAAGGATTTCGCTATAAATGGCAATCCGGAATATTTTATTCCGGCCAACTTCAGCATCCAGTAGGTTATGCCAGAACCATAGCTGTATCCCATTCCGTCCATCGTATAGATTCCTACAAGCTTTGTATTAGGACCGATAGACATATTGAGTTCGTAAGGGCTTACTATAGATACGTTATAACCCAGCGACTTAAGCTTAGCTTCAACCTTTGAAAGCCCGTACGGTGCCCTTTTTACAGTCCCGTCAGCATTAGAGCTCACCCTGAATATGATCTTGGCCACAGTATCATTAAGAACGCTTTCAGGAAGCGCGCTGATGAACCCAACTAACGAAGAACCCAAGGTATCGCTGGCAATTGCGGCCTCACTTGTGAGAACTATTTCATGAAAGTTATTTTTCATAAATACTAGTATATCAATTAAAAAATTAATCCTTTCTTTAAAATAAATTGGTTGTGGTCGTTTTGCCCATAATTTTTCTGATTTTATTTTAAGATGTTAGCAATAATTATTTATCAAACAGCTATAGCATTGAACGCATTTGAGAAAAACAATATTGCTAAACGCTTTTAATTTAATGAGGATAGAGGAGATCGTGAGCCAGCTTTTTATGTAGCGCGTACAGCTACTTCTGCTTTTTGCATGCTTGGAATCATCTCTCATGCCTAACAATTTAGAAAGACGGGGTCTGCTTTTAGGAAGCCAAAGCACTCTTTAAGAGCCAACTTTATCGACATTAAAGCATCCCAATAGAGATGAGGGCTGTCGAGCTTTTTCCTGCTCAAAAGCTCTAGCTGCTTCTTCTGATTGACCTATAATTTGTTATTAATTGAAGATGCGTTTAAAGCTTAGATTTGCTTTAGCAGCGAAATCGGTTCTATATTCTGTTATGCATCACATGCTTTTAGGTAATATTTAATTTGTTAGCAATATTTATTATTTGCAAATCGATAACCAATTATATTGAGAACAGTCTGTGAAGAAGTTGTAAAATACGTGCTCCCTGCGTACAGAAGCCTTATCGCCAGAAAACTGGTTAATGATTATGGTTTAACACAAGAAGAAGTATCAAAAATCATGGGCATTTCACAGGCTGTAGTTAGTTATTATCTTTCAAACAAAAGAGGAAAAGGCACCTCTAAATATGAAAATGTTGAGCTACTGCAACAAGAAGCTGAAAAATCTGCAAGAAGGTTGGCCAATGGCGAATCATCTGCAAAGATTGCTAAAGAATTTTGCGAGATTTGCAAATTGCTAAGAGAAAGCAAAATAATAAAAGAAGAACAGCTAATTATCGCTTGCGATAAATAATAAGCTAAAAAGTGCTTGATTTAACAAGGTTCTTTTGCCCAGTAAGCAATTTTTGAATGTTGGTCAGATAAGATTCTCTGATAAAGATAAGGCGCGAGCTCCCGTGGATAAAGCGAGAAGCCCCAAATGACAAGTGGAGCAGTTCACAACGCCACAGAAAACAATTTCTCTTATTTAAGCCCCGGGCGGGATTTGAACCCGCGACCTACTGCTTACAAGGCAGTCGCTCTGACCGACTGAGCTACCGGGGCTCCTCACGTAAAACATCATAGAGTTCGTATTTAAAAATTTGGCTGTATTCTTCATCATCAAGCATAAATTCCTCGTATTTATTGCTTTCAATAGCTTCTGAAAGGGCTTGCATGTGTGCGCAACCTTCTTTTTTCTTTCTAAAGTTATAGTCATAGCATGTGCAGAAATGTCTGGTAGTTATATAATCATGATGAACACCCTTAACTATGTAAAGAACTCTACCCGATGGTTTGAAAGTGTATTTTATTACAGCTATATGCTTTTGCACTAAATTTATTAGCTTAGCGCAAATAAATACTTTAGGGCGATGAATTCAGCTGGTAGTGATGAGCTGTGATTTGTGACACCAAATATGAGCCCCTTTTATAGCTTATAATCCTTGCATCCCTGTGATGGTTTTAGAATAGCTCTTTGCCATCATTCTTGCTAGTTTTACGCTCCTTCTAAGGGTTTTTATGATAAGCGGAAGCATATACCTCCTTTTGAAAATGTAATCAAACCTTAGGTAGAATTTTCTGTAAGCTTCGGTTAGTTTTTTTGAGACAAGCGATGCGGGATAACCGAATGCCTCATATTTTATTAACGGATGTAACACTGTATACAGATCCCAGTCCTTTGTCATTATAAGTCCCTTGCTTTCCAGTTCATAGTAGATCGGCGTTCCGGGGAATGGCGTCAGGATCGAGTACTGGGCATAGTCTGTATTTAGCTTGATTGAAAACTTTATTGTCTGATTCATTTCATCAGGAGTTTCTCCGGGATAACCCAGAATGAACGAGCCAAGCACTTTCACGTCATACTTCTTTGCAAGGTTAACAGCTGCTACAGCCTGTTCAAGCTTTATTCCCTTTTTCATAAGGTCAAGCACTCTTTGAGAGCCTGATTCTATGCCATAGTATATGTTTGTTGTACCTCCCCTTTTGAGCTTCTGCATAAGCTCTTCGTTTATTGTGTTTACCCGGCTGGATAAAGAAAGCCTAACGTCCAGCTTTTCTGAGACTATAGCGTCCATTATCTCAGAAGCCCTTTTCATGTTTAAAGTGAACGTATCATCTATGAACTCTATGTCCTTTACCTTATATTTTTCCTGAACCTCTTTTATCTCATCTATAACGTTTTGAACGCTCCTTGTCCTGTATCTTCTTCCCATCATCTCAGACGAGGAACAGTACTGGCACTGAAATGTGCAGCCCCTGGTTGTGAGCATTGGCGCTTCAAGGACTCCGTTCCATCTGTATCGCTCATAGTCAACAAGATCTCTTGCAGGAAAAGGTATTTCATCCAGGTTCTGGATAAACGGTCTTGGAGGGGTCATCTTTATTTCACCATCATTTTTCTTATAAACTATGCCTTTTACTTCAGAGAAATCCTTATTTTTTTCATAGGCATCAATAAGCTCAGACAGAGTTTCTTCTCCTTCGCCTATAGCTACAACATCTACTCCTGGATGAGAAAGCGCTTCATCTGGCATAAAGGTAACATGAGGCCCGCCTATGACTGTCAGAATATTCTTGAACCTCTCTTTGATGGCATCGAGCAGTTTGTAAGCTGTCTTAACGGTTGAAGTGAATGCCGTCATCCCTATCACCTTTGGAGAAGATGACTCGATGGTCTTCATCACTTCTTCTACAGGTAGATTTTCAAGGTCAAGATCTAAGATCTTTGGGTTAAACCCTTTTTTCCTAACATAAGCCGCAAGATACATAGAAGCCATAGGCGGTCCATGCAGTTCTAAAAGGGTCTTAAGTTCAGCGTTCTGTGGCGGGTTGATTAACAATACATCTACCTCATTCAACAAAGTTTAGTACCTATTTATCGTGTATATGTGTTTTGGTTTTTTTGACAAATGTTTCAATAAAGCATTATAAAATTATTCTGCCGATACATGCTGTGTTGAATA
>DAXX01000033.1:4681-5037 GCA_002506605.1 Thaumarchaeota archaeon UBA160 | reverse complement strand
TTTAATAATTATTCAACACAGCAATATTCAGTAAAGAGGCTATGAAAAATAATTTAGCTATCGTGTCTGCAAAAGCTGATCAGCTAATAAATGATTTAACTCTAATAGGGGTTAATCGGGCAAAGTCCAATTCGGTAAAGGATGGATGGCCCCTTATAGAAGTGCTTATAGAGACTTTGTGAACAATTCTTCTTAGATCAATGTCAAACCCCGAAAAGAACGCATAATCAGGCAAAAAGTAAACCTTGCAAAGGTGAAAGTCTCAGGAAGCAAAGACCTACGAGCTCAAGCTTGATAAGGACAAAATTTTAAAGCTCGAAAAGAAGAGGTTTTTCCTTACTTTTTGACCGCATACC
>DAXX01000033.1:0-4543 GCA_002506605.1 Thaumarchaeota archaeon UBA160 | reverse complement strand
AGATCTTAAAACTTGAGTAAATTAGCCATAAGTCTGGGGCGGATTCTTTTTAATAAGTTCTTTTGGAACCTTTACTATCCTTATCACGTTTGCGCTCTGTATGCCGTAGATGGGCAACCCAGTGTTTGGATCGTTTCCAAGTCTAAGAACTGCAGTTATTTCCATCTTCACCTTTATTACAGACCCATCTTTAAGCTTTAGCGTAATCCAGTTTTCTCCACCTTCTGTTTCAAAATCAACAAGTTCTGGCGTTTCTGAGAACACTTTTTCTCACGTCAAATTGGCACGTATTCGATAGTAGAACCTTTATTAGTTATTATGAGCAGGTCAACGCCGTCTCCGCTAGAAGCGTCCCTCTTAATAGCTGACTTTATGCTCCTCAAAGCTAAGCTCTTAGCTTCTTCAACGCTTATATCATCTTTGTATTCGTTCTCTATAACGCCTATGGCTATTTCCTCGCCAGTGCCCACGGCTGCGTATTTGTCAGGAATTAGAGAACCGAGAGGATCCAGAACGTACAGTTCTGGCTTTTCCCCAATGCCTCCAACTATTACCTGCGTAAGCAGCGGGAACATCCTGTTTTCAAACATGAGCACAGACATGACTTTCGCAACGTTATTTGGATTCATTTTTTTACCTGTTTCTATTTCTTTTCTTTTTACTATAGATTGCACAGTTTTTACCAGAATCTGCATATCACCTACCATGCCTGCACACGCCGCGCCTATGGTTTCCGTAATCTTGAAAACTTTAACTGTATTCTTGCTTACAACATAATTTCCATACGTATACCTTCTTTCAGCTCCAAGAACGACCCCATCTTTGGCTACTATACCTACAACTGTAGCGCCTGGTATATACTGTAACATCATGCCTTGAAATTTGTATTCCTAATTTATAAGTTTATATCATAAAAAGCAAGAACATTTTTCCTGTTTGTGCGTAAAGCTAAATTTATGCTAAACATTTAAAACAGAATATAAAATGAAGGTTGCTGTAATAGGAGATCTAGCAATAGATATCAGAGGTTATTTAAAAGATTCAATGAAAGCAGGTAAAAACCTGATACTTGAAAATATTAAAGAAAATGTTGGAGGAGTGGCAAGCAACATAACATACTATTTGAGAGCGTTGAGAGATCAGGTATCAGTACTGGGCGCAGTGGGGGATGACGTTTGGGGCAAAAAGATAATCAGCAAGCTGAAAACTTTAGGGGCTGATACATCAAGAGTTAAAGTTCTTAGCAATATGTCGACAGGATTTTTAATCATAGTTGTTGATCAAAGTGGGGAGAGAACGATGATAGGAAGCAGGGGCTCAAACGAAGAGTTATCTGTAACTGAAGAGGAGCTTCTGAACATAAAACCTGATTGGGTCCACGTTTCAGGATATTCGCTTTTAAACAAGAAAGGAAAGGAGATCTTGGCTAGCGCAAGAAAAGCGGCTGAAGAGTTAGGCATTGATTATTCTGTTGACATTGAGGGCATAGGCTCAAAAAATGTTAGTCTGGAATTGCCCTCTGCCGTGGTTTTTTGCAACGAAGGCTCATGCAACGAGAAAAGCAGAAAGAACGCAAAGCTCACAGTTATAAAGGCAGGTCCAAACGGTTGTTACAGAATCTACAATGGTGAAATTGTTCAGCATAAACCCATAAAGGTTAAAGTAAGCGATACAACGGCGGCAGGCGATGCTTTTAATGCCGCTTTTATTCATGCATACTGGAAAACCAAAGAAGCAGATTTAGCGTGTGAATTTGCAAACAAAATTGCAGCCCTAAAAGTTACTAAGAACGGTAACATGGTTACAATACCCATGGCTAAAGTTTTAAAAGAATTTAATTTACTCTAACCATAAGCGAATTGTCGTTTTCAAAAACGCAACATTAAGATACAGCAGTCCTCATCTTTCCAAAATAAGTTCTTAAATAGATAAAAATCAATAAGCGCAAAGAATCAGCTGTTCAATGGCACATAGAATATTATTTTTGTAATTTGGAAAAAATTATATTTGTTTTTTGATCATATATAGATGTGAAAGAGCCAACAATAACGCTAACGCTTGCAAGCGACATTCAGAAAAGGGAAGAAATATCAAAGAGGTTGCTCAAGTTTGGCAGAGTGAAAATAATAGAAAAATACTCCAACGCTCCAAAAGAAATAGACGATGCGGCCAATTTTGTGATAAGCGTGGCTGAAAGAGCTGAAATAAGACAGGAATTAGGTTACACTGAGATCATAGAAGGGAAAACTATAAAGAGGTTTGAGTTTAAAGGATCAAGCCTTAATGAAATTCTGAACGACATAAAGCAGAAGGTTATGGGCGCAGCGTACAAGCTAAATGAAAAGTTGCAGGAGCTGGAAAAGACAGAGTCTGAGCTAACAAGCTTAAAGAACGAATATGCTAAGATCCTGCCTTTTAAGGGGATCCAAACAGATCTTGCCTTCATAAGCAGTTTGAAGAGGTTCGTGATAAAGTTTTATTCATCAAAGGAACCTGTTGAATTTGCGTGCTGTCCTAGCGCTATTCTACAGAGAGATAAAAACGATTACCTTATAGTTGTTTCTGCAGAATTGGAAAAAGCTAAAGAAATTGAACAGACAGCATATGCAAAAGGTCTTGTTGAGCTGCAGCCTCCAGCAGGTTCTCCAGAAGAGATGCTGAACGTTCTATCTGAAAAAATATCTATAACACAGAACAAGTTCAAAGCTTTGAGCCAGGATGTGCAGAATTTAAAAATCGCCCTTGAAAATGAGATAAACGCTGCCCTTGAATCTCTTCAGGTCCTAAAAGAAGTATCCGAAATTGGAAGACCTGAGGGAAGGTTCATAATTTCAAAGGTTGAGATACTCAGGTCAGATCTTCGAAAGTTTTATGAAAGTTTCAAGGACATAGCAATAATTGGAGGGCTATCTGAAGCTGATGAAGTTGAGCTTAAAAATCCAATGTACGTAAAAAACTTTGATCCTTTAACAGAAACCCAGGGAGTGCCGGGTCCATATGAAATTGATCCAACACCAATAATATCTATAATCTTTCCATTCTTCTTTGGCTTTATGTTTCCAGATGCTGGACAGGGGCTGGTGCTTTTTGCGCTTGGGCTTTTGATTTATTTAAGGGGCTGGAAAAACAAAAGAAAATGGGGAGCCATGCTTGCATCTTTCGGCGCCTCAGCAACTATAATGGGCTTTCTTTCAGGAGAGTTTTTCGGATTTGACTTTTCCTCAATACCAATGGTTGGGGCTTACTTAGAAAGGGTTGCATTTCTTAGGTCATTTAGTTCTCTGACAACTGGCGCAATACTCACAATGCTTTCGGTTGCCATACTGATAGGCATTTTCCATTTAACTTCTGGATATTTCTTGGACTTTAAGCAGACGCTCAAGAGGGACAGAATGGAGGCGTTCCTTGAAAAGCTCCCAGTGTTGATAGCTTACATTGGAGCAGTTTTTATAGGGTTAAGCATAATAGGAGGGAACTATTCGTTTAACCTTTTTGCTGGAAGGGCAGCTCTGATAAACGTTCCGAACAAGATGCTTAGCGCATTTACTGTGCCAATAACTGCGGCTGCGATATTTATTTTCCTCTTTTACAGTGTTAGAAAAGAGAACCCGCTTGACGCATCGATACAGTTCATGTTTATAGTGATAGAGTTCCTTGCTAACACGATAAGCTACAGCAGGCTGGCCATACTGTTCTTGGTTCACATAGTGCTAATGAAAACGCTCAACGCAACTGTTGCCATGGGCGCAGTTTCGCTGCCTTTGCTGATATTTGGAAACCTTGGAATAATGGCCCTTGAGGGGTTGATAGTTTATATACAATCGCTAAGGCTTCACGTCTACGAATGGTTTACAAAGTTTTACCTAGGCAACGGAAGCAGGTTCAGATCCATAACAGATTCTTTAACGCACGCTGCCATTTATTTAACGTAATTATCCTATAATAATGTTATGTTCACGGCTTCTAACTTTTCTCCGTTTAGCTTATAGGCCTGAACTTTAAGATCAGTCATTGAAACTATTATCCAAACGTAAGGGTTCAATTGCATGTATTTTACGTCTTTTGCTGATGGTATAGGCAATCCGTGGTGGCTGTGAACGATAGCGATTATCTGCATTCCTTTTTCTTCAGCATTTTTATATACCTTTAAGAGGTCATTAGGATCAACATAAAATTCAGAAGCAGAATTGAGAGAATTTTTTACGTTTATGATTTCTTTTGCATGGTATACATTGTTGTTTTCGTAACCTAAAATGAAAGAAACAGATTCCAGAGGCCTGTTTTCAGATACATATCTAAGAATTTCATCAAACAGGCTTCTTGGTATTTTTATCCTCAATCTTAATTTTTATATTTGCGCAATGAAAATTAAAAGTTTTATCATTTAAAAAGGTCAAACATGTTAAAAATGCCGGCATTGACATAATTTGTTTTTATTCAAATAAGTTATAAAATACGTATGATAGATAAGCTATTTATCTTTTATAAAACGCATTCTTTAATTTTTTTGCAATTGAGAGTGTAAATTTTAAATATTCATTTT
>DAXX01000037.1:8328-20588 GCA_002506605.1 Thaumarchaeota archaeon UBA160 | reverse complement strand
GTGATCTTATTTGACCAGCATCTTGGTTAGCGTTGTTAATCTTATATAATTACGTTTAACAATTAAGAAATAATTATTAGATATCATTAACTTCAAATGTTATTTCATTACAAATTTTACCATCTTATTAAAGCTTAAAAAGTTAATACTAACGCTTAAAGATCGTTTTTATTTAAATCTTAAAAATTACAAAACATTTGTATAATTTTTATAAATTTTTTAACCATCTGTTTAGTAAAATTTAATAACGCGATGTTTCTAAACACTGTTAGCTATGGCTAGCAATAGTAAAGAGAAAATTAATCTTGCTAGGCGCGATTTTCTTAAAATTACAGGTAGCGCAATAGTTGCTGCGGGCGTTGTTTATGCGATAGGTGCGGCAGAGGGAAAGTTTTCGTTCAACCTTTTAGCTTTACAAACCGATTATGAGCAACCTCTGCCGGGCTATTCGTACACTTATTCTCCAACAATGTGCGGAATATGCTCTTCTGTATGTGATGCGCTTGTTTATGTTGAACAAAAAGGAGATTATATAAGGGCTGTAGAAATAGATGGAAACCCAAATTCAACATTAAACTTTGGTAAGCTTTGTGCTAGGGGTAGAAGCGGAACCATGATAACTTATAATAAAGACAGGATAAAAAAGCCACTTATTAGAACCGGCCCCAAAGGTACATGGGCTTTTAAAGAGGCTACTTGGGATGAGGCTATAAGCTACATAAAGCAGAAAATGCAGGAGCTAAACATACAACCTTGGGAAATTGTGATGGGAGGTGGCGCTATACCTTGCGCAAACTACAGACCAGAGTTTATACCCTTTGCTATGGCTTCACAGATACCGAACATAGCGGGCAGCCCTATGCAACCTTGTCTTTTTGGGGAACAGCTCGGGATAAACCTTACAGTTGGTAGCTTTGACGCGCATGGGCTAGACTTGGTTGACGATTTTGAGTACTCTCCAGTAATAGTTCTTTGGGGTAGCAATGGAAATCCAGCAGGTGTGTTTGTTAATAAAGGCGCTAGATTTGGAAAGGGTCTTGAAAATGGTGCTTATGTTATAGTAATCGACCCGCGTGTAAGCGAAGCGGCATCAAAGGCAGACTTATGGATTCCTGCAAAGCCAGGTAGCGACTTAGCTTTAGCCATGGGGCTCATAAACTATTTAATAAAAAATAGTTATTACGATGACAATTTTGTGAGGTATTATACAGACTCTCCGTTCTTGGGTTATGAAGAAAATGGGCTCATTCATCCATACGTTTCAACTTATGAAGACGGATCGGTTAAGGCCTTTAAGGTTTATGATGAGGTTTCAGGACAGATAGTTGATGTTCCGCCTTACACCAACACTAACGCGTATACAGTTGATGGAAAAAGAATAATACCCGCCCTTCACGTTTCAGGTCTTCAAACTCCTGATGGGAAAACGCTAAAAACTTTCTTTATGTTCCTCTCTGATCGTGTTTCCGGCTTTAGCATAGACTACGTATCAAAGCTTGCGGACGTGGACAGTTCTCTTATTCAGCAATTTTATAACAAGGTTGCAACGGCTTCTCCAGTTGAAATAGGTACAGGGCTAAGGGGATCCCAAGGCAGCTATACCACTCAGTGGAGGAGAGCCACAGCCATAATAATGGCGCTAAAAGGCAGCATAGATGTAAGGGGAGGATGGTTGTACAGCGGCGCGTGGAGGGAGTCAGCTTATCAGCTATATCAGGCTTATAATTCAGCCGTTAGCTCAGGTCAGATAAAGCCAGGAATACTTATACAAAGGCCAGAAGTCTTGATGTCAGTGCCAGTTATGAATTTGCCAGGTCAGATGATGGCATACGTTGCTACTGTCCTTGTATTTAACAACCCGAACTTTTGGAAGCACGGTTATCCATCAGTGGTTGCCGCTTATAATTCAACATTAACCTCACAGGGATTAAAACCTGCAGCTGCATATTCGCTCTTTCCTGATACAGGTGTATATGAGGCTATAAAGAACAAGGTTCAGTGGAACAACCAGCCATATAATATAAAGATGATAATGACTTGCTGTGTAAATCCGGCTAAAGATATGCAGGAATCAGAGTGGAAAGAGATCCTGAGCAACACCTTCGTTGTCATGATAGACGTCTTACCAACGGACACAACGCTTTACGCTGATGTAATATTGCCCGATGCTACTTACATAGAAAGGGACGAGCCTATAACAGACAGGGGAGCGACTCCAGATTCTGGTTACAGAAAGAGGTGGCAAGCCGTTCCTCGCGTTTATCCATATGCTATACCTGAGCTTGATATTTTTGTTTTGCTGTCTTATGAATTAGGTTTCTTTAATGAGTACATAACAACTATGGCAAATGCGCTTGGACTTCCAGCGGATCAGCTTATCGCTGCCATGAAGAAAGAAATGCAGCCCTATCTCAACCAGCTTGAATCTACAGGCACTTATCCAGTTTGGGGAGAATTTACCGGTAAAGCTTTTAATGATGTTCAGAGCACCATTATAGCCTCAAAGCTTAATACTGAACCTGAAGAAGTTATGAACCAGCTCAAGACTCAGGGCGTTATAACAGTTAACACTTGGGACGACTTTGTAGCAAAAAAGATGAGGGTTCCGTGGGATATACCTGCAGGCCTTCCTACAGGAAGGATTGAGGTTTATTCAACAATACTTTATTATTATGTAGTTAAAAATTTCGGATACGATCCTACATGGGATCCTCTAATTCAGTACGTGCCCCCTGACTGGAATGGAGGGTATGCCATTAGTCCGGGTATCTATCAACCGCCTTCAGCTCCTTACAATGATCCAGCGTTCATTCCAAAGCCACCAGAATTCTTCCACGTTGAGTACAAAGTACCGCAAGTAGCTTACATATATACAGCAGATATACCGGTGCTTTATGCCTTAACTTCAAACAGCTATCATAAAAACATACTTCAATATATATGGATGAACAAAGATGTTGCGCAGAACATGGGACTGAACGAAGGGGATTGGATAGTTGTAATAAATAACATAACTGGTGCGAAGATAGCTGCAAGGGTGCATCTCACAGAAATGATAAGACCCGATACGATAGGCGTGCCGATGCCGTGGGGACTGTCAAACCCAGCTCAGACCTATTCCATTAAATCATTAGAGAGCTTTGGAAACAAGGCTGTGACAGAAATTTGGACAAAAAGCTACGACCCGCTTACAGGCCACAGGATGATACAGCAGTTTACAGTAACCGTTAGAAAAGCAACAGCTTCAGAGATAAGCGAATTTACAGCTGCTGCTGAGGCCTCTACAGAACTGACTTCGCAGGAGAACGTAACTCCAATTTATAATAATTCTAGTGAGGGAGGTGCTTAGAGGAAATGAGTCAGTCTACTCCATATCAAGGTTTTAAGAATACAGAGCCATGTAGTCGCTGGGGAATGGTCATAAAAGTAGATCAGTGTATGGGATGCGATGCTTGTGTTGCTGCATGTACTCTTGAAAACCAGACTCCTTTCTGGAACGAACTGTGGAGGACGCATGTTGAAGATTACGAGTTGGGAGATTACCCGAACTCGCAAAGAGTATTTTTGCCAAGGTTATGTATGCAGTGCGAGAACCCGCCTTGCTACTATGTCTGTCCAACAGGTGCTACCCAGATAGTTGATGGTGGAATAGTTGTAGTTGACGAATATAAATGCATAGGTTGTCAGTATTGTGTTGAAGCATGTCCATTTGGAGCCAGATATATGTACACTTATGAAGATATACAAAAGGCTAAAGAATACTATGGGAATAATACAATACATGTGGTTCCGCATGTTGACAAGTGCACCTTCTGTTATGATACAGCTCCAGATAATACGTACACGCCAGCCTGCGTAAGAACATGCGTGGGAGGAGCAAGGGTGTTTGGATGTCTTGACGATCCCAACAGCGAAGTTTCGATATTGTTCAATACAGGACAGGCCGTTGAGATAAACCCTGAGCTTGGTGTGGGATCTAAGGTAAGGTACGTTTTTGGAAGGCAACAAGGTAGGTATGTTAAAAACGGAGGTGAAGAATAGAATGAACACGGAAAAGAAAGTAGCTGTAGCAGTTATTTCAATCGTCCTTATACTTCTAGCTCTTGGCATGGGATATTATGGATATAGGCTTGACCTAATTGAAGAACAGGTCTTTGACGTGCCTTGGGGGCTTGATGTTGTTGGTTACACATTCTTTGCATTAATGGCAACAGGATCAAGCATAGTAAACAGCGTGTACACAATTTTCGGTTATAAAGGACCCAATGGGGAATACAAGAAGATAATAAAATACGGAGTATGGTTCTCTTTATCTACGATATTTTCAGCATGGCTACTGGTGCTCTTAGGTATATATAAGCCGTTTGACTTCTATTATATACTTTTATTCTTCAGGATGTCTTCAAGAATAGCTTGGATGGCCGCTTTTTACTCTTTCTTCGGTCTTATGCTTGTTATAGAACTTTTCTATATGATACTGGTGGAATCTTGGGATCTTCTCAAAAAGATAAAGTACCTTGAGCTTGCTATAGCTATCCTTGTATTAATAGCCACTATTGCTGTCCACAGCAATCTTGGTGAAGTTTTTGGGAGCTTAATCTCGATGCCCGCATGGTACGGTCCATGGCTTGCTCTCTATTTCATAATGAGCGCTATAATGCTTGGAGCCGCAGGACAGTCTCTTTTCATATACGTGGTAAAGCACAAAGACAACAACCTGAAGGCTTTTATGAGCCGTTATTACAGCGAAGTTTATCTGATTTCCATACCGGTTTATTTAATGTATTTGACCTGGATCATAGTATCGGCATGGTACAGCAGAGAAACTGTATGGCCTGTTTACCAGACGCTACTATTTGGAAGCGAAGCTCCTATATTCTGGGGAATTGAAATAGTAATTGGGTTATTCATACCTGTGGCTCTCGCAGTTTATGGATACATGAAAAAAAGTTCATGGGCAGCGATAACAGCAGCTGTTCTTTTAATAATTGGTGGTTTTATGAGCAAGTATTCTTTAATAATTCTGCCACAGGAACTTAGGCCTTACGTTTGGCTAACATTGCAGATATCTCACTATTCTTACTTTCCGCCTACCGGGCTTATAATGATGTTTATAGGTGCATGGATCCTTTGGCCAAGCTTGTACGCGCTAGGAGCGCTCATATTTCCTCTGGAAGAAGGAGAAAAACCAAAGCACCTCTGGATATTTAAGTGAAATAAATGTCTTTTTCTAATTCTTTTATTAGTTCTTCTAAAAATAAAATTGGAATAATCAGGCACGGTTGTGAACATAATGCTTCAGGAGAAGTAAAAACCTGCGAGTCTGCAGAGCTCGCTGACTATATAAAAAAACTTAACGTGAACGGGTTAATAATCGTAGGTGTTTATGATGAAGTTCACTTAAAGCTTTATAAGGAAGCGGCGTTAAAGGCCGGTATAAATCCTTTACTTTTACGTGTTGTTGATCATGAGTGGGGGGAAGAGGCTATAGAGCAAAACATTACATTGCTAGAGCATAACAGGATAGCTGATAAAGCTCAAGAAATAGATATTACCCTGCCGTTAAGTAGGAGGGAAGTTATTCAAGGGGCAATAAAAATGGGCAAAGACAGAATCGATAAGCCAGTTTACATCTTTGATAACTGCGGTTACCTTTATAGGGAATGTACAGTTTGTCAGAATTCTTGCCCATATAATGCAATCAATATTGATAAAAAGAGGGGAGTAATCCTAGATTATGAAAAGTGCGTAGCATGCGGCCTCTGTGTAGCCTCTTGTCCAGAAAGCGCGTTGCAGTTTCCCTCAGTACCGCAGCGTTCCATATTTGACCTATCAACTATAAAGGAAAACAAAACAATCTCGTGCTATAAAGATATCAGAAACTCGATCAAGCTGCCCTGTATAGCAATGCTTTCTGTCGAGGACCTTTTGGCTCTTAGAAGCTCAGGCGAGGTTTATCTTAGATGTGTTGGCTGTGAGCTTGAAGGAAATCTTGAAAAACTGAAACAAGACGTAAAATATGTAAATTCGGCGGTAGGAGGGATAAAACTTGAAATTAAAGGAAAACTGGAAGAATCTGCAGAACCTCTGACCTTTGCGTTAAACTTTGTAAACGCTGAGAAGCATTCAGACGTTAAGAAGGAAGTTTCAGAAATGAGGATAAAAAACGTTGTAACCTTTGACGTTATGGTTGAAGATTCATGTACTCTGTGCGAAGCTTGTGCAAAGTGGTGTCCAACTTCTGCATTGAAGATTGAAAATATAGAAGGCAAAGCAAGGCTCACGTTTGACCCTGAGCCTTGCATCGGTTGTAACGTATGTATGAACGTCTGTCCAGTCTCTTCGAGTAACGGGCACGGAAAGGCTATTAAGGTAATAAGAGGGAAGAGCGAAAAGAAAACGCTAGCAGAAGATTATATTGTAAAGTGCAGAGTGTGCGGAGCTCCTGTAGGCTCAAGAAGGTCCTTAAATCACATAAAAGAAGTCATGGAAAATCAAGGCATGAATGTTGATGATGAATGGTTAGAGCTGTGCCCAAAGCACAGGTCTGAATATGCTGCAAAAAAGCTTTTAAGACCAAATTCTCAGTTTAAACCAAGAGGCAGCAACAAAAGATGACTGTATACAGATATGTATCAGCGGACTATAGGGTTTTTTCATATATATTGCTTGGCCCCAGATACAAACAGAGCTTAAAAGAGCTTTTAGATTATATCAAAGGAAGAAGTTACTATGGTGAAATAAAAAAGATATATGAAATGCTTGAAGTGAAGGACATGGACAAGCTTCTAACTGAGTACACTTCGTGTTTTGTTAACGATTTTAAAGAGTTAAAGTGTCCTCCATATGAATCATGGTACATTCAAAAAACAATTTATGGAAATGTTGTAGGAGATCTTATGGCAAATTACTTAAAATATGGTCTGAGCGTTCAAAAGGAATTGCCTGATCATGTTTCAACAGAAATGGAGTTCGCATCATTCCTTTATTTTGTATCCCTTGATAAAGAAGCTGATGAATTTGTGAACGTTCATATACTAAGGTGGGTTCCAAAGCTAGCTAAGGATATAGTAGAAAACGCAAAAGGTGAATACACTAAGCTTATAGGAATCGCGCTAGAAAATTTCATAAATAGCGAAAAGGAAAGGATCTTAAAGAAAAGGACAGATGCTCAATCTTAGGTCATATTTAATAACGCTTAAAAATTTAATCAGAATAGAATCAAAGCTTATAAAGAATTGCCAGCAAGTTACTTTATGGATTATGACTTCTCAGTGAAGGCTGAGTACGCTTATGTCTCTCCTCCAGGAATTGATGAAAAGCTGATAGAAGAAATTTCAAGACAGAAAGACGATCCTGGCTGGGTAGAGGATATAAGGAAAAAGGCGTTAAAGGAGTTTTTGGAATCTCCAATGCCGAGATGGGGGCCGGATCTGAAGGGTTTGAACCTGAACGATCTTGTATACTACATAAAGCCTTTAAACAAAAGGGCTTCATCCTGGGAAGAGTTGCCCCCCTCTATAAGAGAAACCTTTGAGAGGTTAGGGGTGCCAGAGGCAGAAAGGAAGTTTTTAGCCGGAGTTGGAGCTCAGTTTGAATCAGAAATGGTTTATCATAAAATGAAAAAGGAGCTCGAGTCTCAGGGCATAATATTTGCTGCCATGGATGATGCTGTGAAGGAATACCCTGACCTTGTGAAGCCGTACTTTGGAAAGGTTGTGCCGATAGGAGACAACAAATTCTCAGCCTTGACCTATGCAGTTTGGGGAGGGGGAAGCTTTCTCTACGTTCCAAAGGGCGTCAAGCTTGAAAAGCCGGTCTACGCTTACTACAGAATGAACAGCGCAGGCGAAGGGACATTTGACAGGACCCTAATAGTTGCTGAAGAGGACAGCTACGTTCACTATATAGAAAACTGCACAGCCCCCAGGTATTCTGAGGCATCCCTGCACTCAGGGGTTGTTGAAGTGGTTGTGAAAAAAGGCGCCAGAGTCAGGTACACATCAATACAGAACTGGTCAAAAAACGTTTACAACCTTGTAACTGAAAGGGCAAGGGTGCATGAAAACGGGGTTATGGAATGGGTTGGAGGAAACGTTGGGAGCGCTGTAACGATGGCATACCCGGCTTCATACCTCGTGGGCAAGGGGGCCAGCACGCAAATACTATCCCTCAGCATGGCTTCAGGAAATCAAGAAATAGACTCTGGAGGAAAGGCCTACCACATAGCTCCGAACACGTCCTCTATTATACAGTCAAAAAGCGTGTCGATGAACGGCGGAAGGTCAACTTACAGAGGAATAGTTTATGTTTCCAGCGGCGCAAGAAGCTCAAAGTCTTACGTGAGCTGCGATTCTCTGATAGTTGACGAAAAATCTTCAGCCTATACATATCCTTATGAAGTTGTAAAATCTGCAGACGCTTCAGTTGTTCACGAGGCAACGGCAGGAAAAATAAACAAACAGGCTCTCTTCTACCTTCAGAGCAGGGGTTTAAAGGAGTCACAGGCAACGGCCCTTATAATATCTGGCTATTTAGAGGATTTTGAAAAGCAGATACCAGCTGATTTTGCTGTTGAGCTCAACAGGCTGATCGAACTAGAACTAACCGAAAAGGTAGGTTAAAAAATAAAAATTATTTAAGATTAAGATTGCTGTGCTTGAACCGTAACGGAAAATTTAATTCCGTATGCGCTGTTTTGGCCATCAACGTCATAAGCTATTAGCGTATAGGTGCCAGGTTTAAGCTTAAACGGAACTTGAAGCAATACGCTTGCATTCTGTCCAAGCGGGACAACTAGCGCAAACTTATCGGATTTTACAGGATGCAGTGGGTATTCGTTATGAATATGGCTCTGAGGTATGCTTCCAAGTTGCTGTGCGTTCCACTGGTATACTATTGTCCCGTTTTGGTAGATTAGCTGGAGAAGAACTATAAAGCCCCCGTACGTATCGGGCCCGTCAATTCTTGCAATCTGAAGCACTACAGTTCCATTGGTGAAAACCTTAGAACCGTTCAATACATATGCTGGAGTTTTTGAATAATTATGTAAGTTTGTGAAACCAGCAAAGAAGTATTGGTAAGTTACGAAAGTATAGCCTGTTGCTATTATCAGCCCAATTATCAAAAGAGCGACGTACTTCTGCATTTTTATCACCACAGAGGTATGTTCCATCTGCCTATCTTTAGGCCATCTGGGTATTTCTTTGATAGGAGTTGGTCTATTGAAAGCCACTTACTCCCTGCAAAGGTAAATACGAGCGCCGCAGCACCTTCCACAGCTGCTATCTGCCATTCATCTAAGCACGTAGTGCCTATCCATCCTGCACCGAGGCCAATGCCCCACGCAAGCAACGCTATTACTAAGCCAGAAAGTCTGCTCATGAATCCTAGCATCAAAAACAGGCCGAAAACTCCTTCGAGAATGGTCCAAATGACCAGAAAATCAAATAAAAGGGTAGGATGAAGAAGGGTATATTGCAGTATATTTCCGATGAAAAGTGAATGAGGTATAAATGTTATAAGCTTTCCGCCTACGTACAGCGGCGAGCTTGGGTTCATTTTTGCAGGCACGTTCCAGACTCTTCTGAGCATGGCAGAAAAGTAAAGCCACCCAAGGGTTATCCTCACTATAGGAAGCGCCATTTGTGCTTGGTCAACATTATGACTTTGCATCTTGCTCATCAAAAATAAAGTAAAATGAGAGAATAAAAGTATTTCCTGATTTTCAATCCAAAATTAGAATAACTTTTTTGAATTAAGCATTCTATTAAGGTTGCTGGAATGTCAAAAATGATTGTTGATTTTTGTGGTTTTATAAAAAATCTTACCTGCAAATTTCAATTCAATAAGTTGTTTAGACTCGATAAGCTTTTCTAGTACTTCCCAGCTTTCATTATCCTTTTTAAGTATCTGTAAAACGGCATCTCTGCTCAAAGGATGCACTATTGCAGCAGAAAGTATATCTTTACCAGCACTACCTGTATACCCAAATTCCCCTTTTTCTTCAAAATCCAACGGCAATACTTTATCGCCAAGTATTTCGTTAAAACGGGTTAGAAAGTATAAAATGGTACCTCTATCTGGAGGACACGCCCACTCTTCAGCTGGAGGCCTAGTAGGCACTGCGACATATGCTTTATTTAACCTGTGAACAGTTGAAAGGAAAGAAGCTATCTTTCCTGCTTCATCACCATAATTTATCCTTGCAACAAGCATAGTTTCTGATACAAGAGTTCCATTGAATACGTCTGAAAAATTTAGAATGCCTTCCAGAATACTTTTAAGCGAAAGCTCGCTACTGGGTCTATCGACAATCCTCCAGATGTTTTCAGAAACCGCGTCAACCTTAAAAGAAACAAAATCAGCTTCGGAAAGCTCATATCTAACATTTTCATTCCATAAAAGAGAAGAGTTTGTTATAACGGCAACTTTTCTTCCTAAGGTTTTTATCAGTTCTATTTCTTTGCCTAAGTTTATATCCAAAGTCGGTTCTCCATCTGGCACAAAAGTTATGAAATCAACCTTTTCCCCTTTCGCTTCAACCGTTTCAAGCCTTTTACGTACGGATTCAAAAACTTTATAGGGCTCATAAAAAGGCCTTCTTTTAGTTTCAAGAGTTGAACTTTTACCTACTTGACAATAAACGCAGTTGTAAGAACAGTGCTTTAAAGGAATATTATTTACGCCCAAGCTTGAGCCTAGCCTTCTTGAAGGAACTGGGCCGAAGGCTATATCAATCTCATCTTGCATAAAGATATTTACGCAAACAAGGTTTTAATTCTAACGGTATTAAGGAACTTGCTCTCCTTATTTTAAAAATATAAATGCTTTTATTATGAATTACAAAAATCAACCTGTGAGTACGTTGCCGAACTATCTGTTTAGTAAAGCTTAATGATCAATATTGCAAGCAACCTTAAATTAAGATTCGCAAGAACACCAACAAGATATTTTACATTACTTGTTTAAAGAAGCTTGTTTTTAAAGTACGTAAAAAAGTTATATATTGAAAGCTAATTTATTTTTTGATGAAAAAATACTTACCACTTATGGTTAACGTTTGCAATAAAGATGTACTAATATTTGGCGGGGGAAAGGTCGCGCTAAGGAAAGCTAAAAAACTATTGGATCTAGGCGCCAAGGTTCAAGTTGTTTCAAATAGCTTTACGAAGGAGTTTGATCAAATTAATGTTAAAAAATTTTCTTTAAAAGAAAAACAGCGATTAAAGGATATGTTAAAAGGTAAAGTGCTGATCATAGCCGCCACGAACGATAAAGAGTTTAACCTTAAAGTAAAGAAAGAATCTGAAGAACTCGGCATAATGTGTAACATTGTTGATTTCGCGGATTCTGACGTTATTTTTCCAGCCGTATTTAAAAAAGGTGATGTGATTGTAGCTATATCATCTTCAGGAAATTTGCCTTATTTTTCTGAATTTTTAGCGCAAAAGATGGAAGGAATGTTAAAACCTTACATAGAAGCTTATCCTGCCTTAAAAAGGGTAAGAAGAAGCTTAAAAGGAATAGACCCAAACAAAAAGAGAAAGATTCAAGAAGAGTTGCTAAATAATAACCTTGAGTTGCTGAGATCAGGTCAATGGAAACTTATAAAAGAAAAAGTTAATGAACTTGTAAGGAATATTACATAAACCCGTGTAATATTATTTATAAAAAAATGCCAGCAAAATCTGGAATGTAATGAATGCAATTTACTATATAATTTTCGCGCTTCTGCCTTATGCTGCCGTTATAGTTTTTATCTTTGGAGTCATATACAGGTGTCTGAGCTGGATCAACGCAAAAGGGCTGACAGGCCTCTATAACGTGAACCTAGGACTTTATGAACACAGTTTCTTATCAACCAGTGCAGATGTGCTGAAGCGTGCATTCTTATTTTATACTTTGCCCGGAAAAGACAAGGATAACGCACTTTTTGTAGGAAGTTTTATGTTTCACTGGGGCATCTGGATAGTTTTGTTTGGTCATCTAGGCATTATACTTCCTGAAAACGTTCTTTCAAAATACTTTGGAATTACCCCTGAAGTTCATCATGTGCTTGCGCTCTATTTGGGAGGCGCAGGAGGCTTAATGGCGCTCACTGGGCTTCTTATTTTAATATACAGAAGATTTGCAGGATCTTCTGCAGAGCTAAAAATTGTTAATTCTTATAAAATAAAGATCCCTGTTAATAAGTTAAGCTATTTAGACGACTTCTTTGCAGATTTTCTCTTACTTGCGATAATAATTCTAGGGCTCCT
>DAXX01000037.1:0-8312 GCA_002506605.1 Thaumarchaeota archaeon UBA160 | reverse complement strand
TGTGGATGTACTCGCTCCTAACCTTTCATCCACAGATATCTTATATCATTTCTGAACCGATACTTCAAGCGCACGCGATACTTGCAATGATACTTATAGTTTACTTGCCTTGGGGCAAACTCATTCATCCTTTTTCATATCTGTTCATGCCCACCATTTCTAGACCCTCAATAAAGGTTAAATACGGAGGCGAAAAAAGTAATGTCTTACGGGAAAGTATTTAAAGAAAGGCCTTTCAATTATGGAGATGTTTCTAATTTTGTTCACTATACAGCAGACGATGCTCTTCTAAGCTCGCTGAACGAAAAAGTCGGTATGAAGAAAGCAGAAGATAAAATACAGCATTTTAAAAAAAGGCTCATAGAGGAATACAACAAGAATCGGAACGTTAAAATGGCTATAGACGTTTGTGTTCACTGCGGAGCATGTTTAGAAGCTTGTCCAACATACATAACCAGCGGAGACATACTAAACTCACCTCTTGGGAGGGCAGAGCTGATAAGGGCTGTAATAAAAGGAGAAAAAACTTCAGGTAAAATATTTGGTAAGGTAACTGGCGCCATGAAGAAAATAGATGAATCTTACATAAAAAAAGTGTACACTTACTACTGGCTCTGCCTCATCTGCAGGAGGTGTTCTTATGTTTGCCCCTTTGGGGTTGATCAGACTGACGTAACGCGGACTGTCAGGTCTATACTTTATGAAATTGGGATGGCTTCAAGGTTCACGTCTTTAACAATAGACGCTCACTGGAAGAGCGGCAACAACATGAACCTCAACCCAAAAGCAATAGTTCCTATCATTGAATTTGTAAAGAACGAAATAAAAGAAGAAAAAGGTATAGATGTAAAAATAAAGATTAACGAAAAGGCTCACGCACTTCTGCTTCCGTCTTCAGCGGATTTATATATGAATCTTGAGACACTAAAAGGCTATTTTTTGTTTCTCAATGTTTATGGCATAGATTTTACAATAAGCACAGAGGTTACAGAAACCGCAAACTTCGGGCTTTTTATACACCCTAAACATATGCAGGGGCTTGCGCAGAAATATGTGAGCGCCGCTGAAAAGCTTGGTGTAAAGCTGGTCATAGCGGGTGAGTGCGGTCACGCATGGAGGGTTCACAAAAACTACACTATGCCAGAGCTCAAGAAAAAAGGAATAGAACTGGTTCACGTGCATCAACTAGTTTATAAAGCCATTCAGGAAGGAAAAATAAAGCTAGATCCAAGCAAAAATGGAGACACAGTTTACACTTACCAGGATCCATGCCAGTATGCAAGAGGAGGGGATCTAACAGAAGAGCCAAGGTTCATAATGGATCATGTAGTTAAAAAATGGGTAGATCCCGAACACAGAAAAGAATACACTTGGTGCTGCGGAGGACAGGGAGGAAACCTTGCAGATGAGGTTGTTCCGCTAACCACACAGTATGCAAGGCTTTGGTATGAGGAAGCTCTGAAAAGCGGAGCAAGCTGGGTCATAAGGCCCTGCTCAATATGCAAAGCTCAGCTTGGCCATGTAGTACCATACCTCAACAGGATGTACGGAAAAGAGATAGAGTATTCAGGACTTATGGATCTTGTCTACAGAGCTCTGGTGGTTAACAATGGATAAGGTTGCTTTTCTGTCAACGATCCCTCCAGCCGACACTGCGAGGATTAACATGCTTCTTGATTACACCTCAGTCGCGGCAGCTATGGGTTATGAGGTTCTTGTTTTTCTCGCTCTTGACGGTGTGCTCTTGGTTAAAAAAGAGGTCTTTGAAAAGCTAAACGAGAACACGAAGAAAAAGTTTGATGACGCTGTAAATCTCGGGGGAAAGTTTGTAGCGTGTTCGGCTGCGGTTCAGGGTTTTGGCGTTAAGAACTTCTGCAAAGAAGATATAGAGGTCTGGGGCGCTGGATCTTTCTATGAATACGCTTCGGATTCAAAGTTTGTGATTTCGCTTTAATGAAATTCATCTTTCGATATATATGGATTTTTAATCTCACTCATTGCGTTGACAACCAGTTCAGCAAGCCCTCCGTAGTTTATCCTGAATTTTTCCCAGAGTTTATAATGCGATATAAAGTCTCTGATTTCCCCTTTGCAGTTGCTGCATGGTGCACAGACGTACTTAAAACTTCCATCGTTAAGCTCTTTCTTGAACGCATCGAGTATCTGCTTCACCTTCATCCTAGCAGCTACTTTGTTTTTCCACTGGTCAAAGTTGTATGAATGCATGATTGCAAAACCAGAACCTCCGCCGCAGCAATAATTCCAAACTCCGTGAGGCTCCATCTCTCTGAAGCTTGGGGCTATCTTTCTCAAAATTTTTCTTTGCGGTTCTACTATACCAGATAACCTTACTATGTTGCACGGATCGTGAAGGGTTACAGGGAAATCATTCTTCTGAGGATCAACATCAATTTTGTTCTTTTCAACTATATCTGCTAGTATAGGAAGAACGCTTTCCCTTGGTATGTAGTTTTCTTTTGTAAAAAGCCTTTCAGCTGTAACTACTAAAGCTTTTGTCGCATGGCCACATTCTCCAACGACAATTCTTTTTACGCCAAGTTTACGAGCAATTTCTACGTGTTTTTTAGCCACTCTTGCCAGCTGAATGTCATCATACCACACCCCATAGTTAACAGAATCGTATCCAATCGGTTCTGCGCTCAGCGTCCAGCTCAGCCCAGCCTTTTCAAATATTATCGCGTAAGCCTCTGGATTTTCAGGCCATGAAAGGTATTCCCCGGCGTTGTGTATCAACAGGATATCAGCCCCTTTTTCATCAACAGGTATCTTAATTTTCAAACCAGTCTTTGACTCTATATCTTCTTCCATCATCTTTACTATTTTTTTGAAGCCTTCAGGGTTCATACCTGTGCTCGAACCTACCTTTAGCTGAAGCACAGTGCCGTTTTCATGAAGCTCTTTGGCAGCTATGCCAAGTTCCTGGCTTGCAATCTTTCTTATTTCTCTGGCTATTAGCCCGTTATCTATGCCTATCGGGCAAGCTTGTGCGCACCTCCTGCATATGTTGCACCTATAAGAAAGCTCTATCAACCTGGTTATCAGCTGCCACGTTTCTTCTATATCACCGGTAACAATGGATCCGAAAAGTTTGCCGGCTGATGTGAAGTGTTTCCTGTATATCCTTCTCAATATTTCAGATCGATAGAGTGGGCTGTATATGTTCTTCTTCCCGCTAGCAACATAGATAGGGCATGCTTCTTCACAAGCTCCACACTTAGTACAGTAATCCATGGAAAGCTTGAACTGCTGGGCAAAGGTCCAGTTCCCTTCTTTGCTCAGATCATTTTCGAGTCCCTTTAAAAATTTTTCTACGAGAGCTCCTTTTTCTTCTTCATTTTTAGGTACCGGTATCCCTACGGCGGCATGCCCATCTAAAGTAAAGTCATATCTCTCGGTCCAAGCAGTTGGCGGTTCCTTTATCGGGGGTTCTTCTTTGAGGTCTTCAAGCTTTATAAGGTCTTCAAGCTTTATCTTTATAAGAGGTTCTCTGCTCTCTTTTGAGAACTTTTTTGGATCTATTATTTCGCTCATAATTCCTCCCATTTTTTACCTTTTGGCGAGTGTGGTGCGTCCCATGGAACCGTCAGGCTGAGGTTTTTCCTGATCAAAACATCTTTTTTCTCATCAAACTTTCCAGCTACCATGTTGGGCCTTGAGTCCCACTGCACCCTGTGGTAGGTATAAAATTTGCCAAGGAAGTGGGTCATCTTTGTAAATGGCAAATATAGGAAAAACAAACAGAGTAGCAAAACCGTTATGTATGAAGTAACAGGCAAAAAGGACTGTTTAAAAGGCAAAATCAACCCCGTACCGCTAATTAGATATGCAAGGAACGACCTTGCATAGTTGAAGTATGGATCTGAAAAAAGCGAAACAATCATAGAAAGCAAAATAAGCGATATAAATGCAAGGTTAAAGTAATCTATGGGCGCAGTTAGGTAACTTACCCTTTTATCGGTAGCCCTTAAGCCTATGAGTCCAACAGTGCCTATAAAGGTTGCAAATATACCTACATACCCAAAGGCTAAAGAAGCGTAGAAAAACGCCATAAAAAGGGTCCCAGAAGCAATGTTGGCGAGCTCAAGAACGCTTCCCACAAAAGTGAAAACAAACCAAATTAAGAGCAGATAAATGCCACCATGAAAAAGAAAACTGAAATACCACTGCTTCCTTTTGTTGTTATATAGCCTTTTTATAAAGATCATTTCTTTGAGCATGTCGATCAGCTCTGAGCCTCTTTCTTCTTTTATTTCAGTTTTCCACCATTCAGGCCTCTCCAGATAAGATCCTCCGTGTACATGTTCTTTTTCAGAAGGAACTGGATAGAGTTCCCACCTTAAATGTAAAGGGGTGTTCGCATACTTGCTGATTTTTAAAAGGGTCACAATTATTGCAAAAATAAATGAAAAATAGGATACATAAGCTATGTAATTTATTAATCCCATAGATGGATTTTGCAAATAACAATTTTAAACAATTATTTCACGATTTTTTATAACATTTTTATTATTTATTACACTATATGGTGTAATAACTGATTTTAAAATCCATTATGAACTATAAATCAAATGACGATTGCCGACATCAGAGAACAGAAGATTTCAGAAGAAGATATGAAAGCTTTGGAAAAGCTGGAGAAAGGCCCATGGCCGAGTCACGTTACAGAACTAAAGAAGACCAAGTATCCGATAGAATACTATGCTTGGGGAGTTATGCATAAATACTCTCCTTGGTACAGCGGTTCTTTTAGGGTCAAGTATGTGTTCAGCGGTATACTGGCTAGAAGGTCAAGGGATGGCAAGGTTTCAGAAGTACACTTTAGAACTTATTCTCCCGCTGGTAGGTTTCTTTCCACATCTTATTTAAAGAAGATAGCTTACGTTGCAGAAAATTATGGAATAGGGCTTCTTGAATTTGCAGGAAATACGGGATCAATAGTGATTAACATACAGCCTGATAAAGCTGACCAAGCAATAGACATAATAAGGAGCGTGATGGGTTCAGACGTTGGTGGGTCAGGGGATACTTTCAGAGAATTTTATGCCTGTCCTGGTCCAGCTTTATGTGAATTCGCTCTCTATGATACGCTTGCTGCCATGGATTTTTTCAGGAGCCACCCTGAGATTTACAAGTTCCTTAACACTCAGCTCTTCCCTTATAAACTTAAGATGAAGTTCAGCGGATGCCCATTCGATTGTGCTGGTGCAAACGCTAGGTCAGACTTTACTTTTATAGGAACGTGGGTTGGGGCGCCTGAAGTCGATCAGGAAAAGCTTAGGGAGATGATAAAGAGCGGTAAGGTTGACCCAGAAAAGCTGGTTAAGAACTGTCCATCAGGAGCAATTTCATGGGATGAGGAAAGGCAACAAATCAAGATAGATGGGGATAAGTGTCTCAAAGCAATGAACTGCATAAAAGAGGCTTTTCCTGCAATAAAACCTGGCAAGAACAGAAAGATAGCTTTGCTTGTGGGTTCACACGCTCAGGCTCACTATGGGCCTAGGTTAAGCTGGGGAGTTGCGCTGCTGGATGACTACAAGGAAGCCTTACCATTTATATTGAAAGTAGTTGAGATATACTCTAACAATGCGCCAAGAAGGCACAGACTTGCTGACCTAATTCTAAGAAGAGGGTTCAGACTGATTAGTGATGCGGTTAAGGAAACGCTACCCGATAAGCCAAAGGCAACGCCTTCTTCGCATCTTAGATTTACAACAGGAGCAGTGCTTTCAGATGACGAAAGACAGATGTATGCTGAATGGGCGAACACGCTTGTTAAAGAATATTATGGAGGTGAACAGTAAATGGCTGTAACTTTTGTTCCTGATCCATCTGAAAGAGTTAACAAAAGGCTTCCGATGCCTTACGCTTCTCAGTTTCCGGATATAATCAAGAGAAACTACGGAAAGTGGGTTGAGAGAAAATTCCACGGTAACGGTATAATAGAGCATATTTCAGAAAACGGAGAGAGCGTCTTCACCGTAAAGGTAGGTCTCCCCCCAAATTCAAGGATAAGCGTAGATACGCTTAAAAAGATAATAGAAGTAGCTGACACATACGGCCTTAAAGTTGTAAGGGCTACCAGAGGGATGAACGTTGAATTCATTACGGATTCTCTTGATAAAGCTAAAAAGATAGTGGAGGTCATGGCTAGCTATGGTTTTCCAGCAGGCGGTTGGGGAAACGCTCTCTGGCATATAACTTCATGTACAGCTTATCTAACATGTTCTACATTTGCAGTAGACGCCCCATCAATAACTAAAGCGTTATACGATTATTTCATGCCTTACTTTACAGGCGAAGAAAAACTCCCTTCAAAGCTAGACATATTCGTTTCGGGGTGCACAAACATATGCGCTGGAACTCTTGCAGGAGACATAGTAGTTGTTGGTCACTGGGGACAGGCTCCAGTGCCAGATCCAGAAAGGATAAAGTTCTGTCTGCCAACTTCAGCAGAAGCTTTAAAAAAGGTAACACCTGATGTAGCTGCTGTTTGTCCTGTTAACGCAATTAAGCTTTATGCAAAGGAAGACGGCTCTGTGGGCATAGAAGTTGATGATAAAAGGTGCATAGCTTGTGGTAGATGCAAGAACGTATGTGATTATTTTGACTGGGATCCTGATAAGGTAGGTGTTGGAGTCTTTGTTGGAGGAAAGACCAGCAACACAGGCTCTGGCCCCAGGCTGGCCTACAGGATAGTACCATGGGTTCCTTTAAACCCTCCAGAATACAGGGAAGTTGTAGCTGTAGTAAGGAAGATCGTTGACGTCTGGAAAAAGAATGCGGAGCCAGGAGAAAGGATAGGCGATACGATAGAAAGGATGGGGCTTGAAGAGTTCATAAAGCAAGTGGGAGTTCCAAAATCAAGACATAATGCTTGCATAGAAGTTAGCTGGAACTTTGGAGTCAGACAGTTCATAAAGTACATTTAAAAGTTATTTCCCTTTTTTGTCGAATAACGCTTAATTAACATTGTCAGTTTAATTTTTTTGGTGAAATGAGATGGTTGTAAATTATCCAGGAGAATTTGAAGTAAACGGGAAAAAGATAATAATAGATGAAGACGGTTTTCTTCAGAATCCGGAAGCTTGGGACGAAAAAGTTGCTGAATGGATGGCCATAAACATAGAAGGCGTACAACAGCTAACTGAAAGGCACTGGAAGCTCATAAGATATCTCAGAAAATATTGGGAAACCTATGGGGTTTGCCCCCCTGTAAAGATATTGCTAAAAGAAACAGGTGAAACTCTTGAAAGCATATATGAGCTGTTTCCTGACGGCCCGGCTCATGGGGCATGCAAGGTAGCAGGAGCTCCAAAGCCCACGGGATGCGTATAAAAGGATGGAATGTGATACACCGAGGTTAATAATTTCTTCGTATAAGGGAAAAAACGGTAAAACTCTGGCATCTATTGCATTAGCTCATTCTCTTATTTCTCGCGGATATAAAGTTTCAATGTTTAAAGTAGGACCTGATTACATAGATCCAAGTTATCATAATGCGGTAACAGGAAAGCCAAGCCGAAATCTGGACGTTGTGCTTATGGGACATAAAGTTGTCGAAAGGTTCTGCAGGTACTCTTTGGGTTCAGACATAGCTATTATTGAAGGTGTTGCAGGGCTCTATGACAGTCCTGATGGAGAAAACGAAGAAGGTAGCACAGCGCAGATTGCAAAGCTTCTTAAGGCTCCTGTTATCCTTGTAATAAATGGTGAAAGGATAAACAGAACAGCAGGAGCCATTGTAAAAGGGCTTAAAGAGTACGATAGAGAAGTAAAAATTGTGGGGGCTATTCTTACAAACATTGCAGGCAATCAGGAACACAAAATAAAGAAGGTTGTTGAAAATGAAGGGATCGAAGTAATAGGCTCAATAAAGAGAACCAAAGAGCTTGAAAAGATTATGGGATACAGGCACTTAGGACTTGTTCATGCAAACGAAACAGGTAGCGAACCAATAGTTCTAGCCTCATCAATCGCTTCACAAAACATAGACGCAGAAAAAAGCATAAAAATTGCGCGCGAGAATTCAGAGTCTCTGAAATATTCTGTTACAAAGCAAGAAAAAGTTACCAAGAAAAAGGTTAAAATAGCCATAGCCTTAGGAAGAGCATTTTCTTTTTATTATCCAGAAACAATTGAATTTGCGTCTGAGATTGGGGATGTAAAGTTTGTGGATCCGGAAAAAGATCCAACTGTTGATGCAGATATTCTGATCATAGGAGGTGGTTTCCCTGAAGTGTATGCGGAGGGACTTGAAAAGAATAGGCCGTTCATGAACTCTGTTAAAG
>DAXX01000025.1 GCA_002506605.1 Thaumarchaeota archaeon UBA160 | reverse complement strand
TCAAACACTAGCATAAAGAAGAGGTACATGAAGATTATGAAAAGGAGGAATCCAAAGGACGCTGAAGTCATATCTGCAAAGAAGGTTGCGTACATAGCCTGGAGCGTACTGGCAAACAGGAAGCCATACATTGAGGAGGACAAGTAATTGATTATGAAGAAGCAGGAGAAGCACAAGCAGATGCAGAAAAAGGATCACGAAGTTGACAAGGAAAAGGTAATTAAAAGGCTTAAGAGCCCTTACAGCGCAACAAAAAACATAAAGGCTGATCTTCATGCAAGATTTTCCTGGAAAATAATGAAGAGGTGCAGATCCATTATGGGCAAAGTGGAGCGATGAGGGTCTTGAGAAGATTCTAAAAATAAGGCTGTTCAGAATTGTTGAGCTTGATAACTATACAAAGTTCTGGCAAAGTTGTATACATCCAATGATAAATAGGCATGTCGGCCATGACAATGTGGCTAACCGGTGGCTGAATTGGACAAAAAATTAACCGCCTAAAGCTAATATTGCTATTCTTCTCTACAAGTTTTTACAGCTTATCATTTTTTATTTTCAAGATCCTCTTTATAGGCTCTCAACAGTTCTCCATAACTCCAAGCTTGCATTATGCAACCTCTTGGCTCATGCGCTTCATCCCCATCAAAAATTTCGGGAATCATGTTCATTTTAAACAGCTGCCCAAAATATTCTAAGAGCTCAGACCTGTCTGCCCCGCTCCTTACCGAAGCGGTTATGTACGGGCCTACAAGCCATGGCCACACCGATCCGTTGTGATATGCCCTATCTCTGTTAAACTGATCTCCTTCGTATCTACCCAAATACTTTGGATCATCAGGCGAAAGCGATCTAAGACCAAAGGGCGTCAGCAATTTTTTATCTACAATTTCTTTATACTTTCCAAAGTTGTTTAGAAGAGGGAAAGGCAAAGAAAAGGCTAATATAAAATTTGGCCTTAAGCTTTGATCATCTGGCTCAGCTACATCAAGAATCGCGTCGTTTTTTACAAACTTTGTCAAAAATTCATCTTTTACCTTGGGAAGCAGTTCGACTACATAAGACGGGATTTGAACGTTCAATTCTTTTGAAAAGTAATCAACTGAAGCCAGAGCGTTATACCACAAAGCGTTTACTTCAACTGGCAGACCAACTCTTGGGGTAAAAACAACATCGCCGGTTTTTGCATCCATCCAAGTTAGCTGGGGCCTTTTTGTCTCTATTAGGCTGCCTTTTAATCCAAAAAGATCATTGCCCTTAACATAAGCATTAAGAATCGAAATAAGGCTCGGTAAAAGTTTTTTTAAAGTTTTTTTATCCTTAGTGTATTCATAATATTTGTAAACAGCATAAATGTACCAAAGTGAAGAATCTGCAGATGCTTTGTTGCTTGGGTCAGTTAATGACACTGGCAATATGCCTGATTTTGCAAATTCGGCGTACTTTTCTAGTATTGCTTTGGCAATTCTGTATTTTTTAGTAACAAGAAGCAAACCTGGAAGAGATACCATAGCGTCTCGTGTCCATGGACCAAACCAATAAAATCCGGCTATAATATCATCCTTGAGCAAAAATGATGATGAACGCCTTAAAATTCCGCTCAACATACCGTTTTGGATAAAAAGGCTTTTTAACATCCTTTTTTTGACCGTCTCAAAATCTGGGGGTTCAGTATCGGAGCACGAAATTTTAACTTCAACCCTCTTGTGAACGGGCTCAACAACAAAATATCCTTCATGATACAGATCTTCTATGTGATTAAGACCTCTCTCTTTATCAATAGGGTACAAGAAATTATAATACCACACATTTTCCTTTACAAATTTTCCATCAACAAAAATGCTTAGTTGATCTCCATTGACTTTGAACCTGTATCCTTTTTCAACTTCTTCATCCTGTATGGTTAATTCTCTCTTTCTAAGCGCTAAATGATAATTTCTGAAAGCGAACAGAGGATGCAAGTATAGCGCTTCTGGCATTATTCCATAAAACTCATATTTTATAACAAGCCAATCTTCTTTCGGGTCCATAACCAAGGATTTTTTGACCAAAGTATCAGCAACATCATAAACGAATTGCGGGAAAGGATCGTCCTGAAAATCTATAAGATATTTATAGCCCTGAGGGTAGATGCCTCCTACATAATAATTTGTATCTATGCTGTAGACGCTACCTTTTACTTTAAGCTCTTCAAAAAGCTTTGAAAGGAGCACCGCGCAACTGTAATCTTTTTCTGATCTTTTTACGCAAAGCCCGTGATAGGTTCTAAGGTTTGCAAAAGTTGAAGATGATGATGAATAACTTCCTCTCCTATTTGTAAGGATCCACTCACGTTCCATTTGGAAATTGTTCATGCTATTAAGAAATTTTCTTCTGAAAATTTATGCTTTTATATTGAGCAAACGTCCATAACTCATGGCATGATTCTTTTCACTGTATTTAACGAAAATGAAGCGCTTTAGGCATAGCTTAATTGTTAGCACGCAAATCCTTAGTGTTGCATAGCACATTACGATTTTTTATTGCCTACAAAAAACATTCTGTTCCATCAAAAAATATCTTTACTCACAATATGTAGCTTCTCCCAGCTAACTTTAGGTAAAATTATTTTTACAGAAGAACAATCATTACAACAATAACAGTTTTAAAGCATTTACATTATAAAAGTTTATGGTTCGTTACCTGCCTATAGGCAATAACAGGCTTCTTTTAAGCTTTGATAAAGATTATAGAATTGTTGACCTGTATTATGCCCATGATCAAGCAGAGAACCATGCTGTTGGACATCCTTTTAGATATGGCATTTCAATAGATGGAAGCTTTAAATGGGTGAATCATGAAATAATAAGCAATATGGACTATCTTGACGACACCATGGTTACAGAGGTCAAGCTTTCCAGTTATCCTATAGCAATAACGAACAACGATTTTGTAGACATTTATGAAGATATTTATTCAAAGAGAATAACCTTAACGAACAGCGGTAACAGTTCCTTAGAGGTAAAGCTTTTCTTTCATCAAGATTTTTATATTTATGGAAACGATATAGGAGATACTGCTTTTTATGAACCACATTTAAATTCTGTAATACACTACAAAAACAAAAGGCTTTTCCTGATTTCAACTATTGATCAATTCGAAAACAGCATAGACCAGTATGCAGTAGGTATAAAGGGGTTTGATGGCTATGAAGGAACTTGGAAAGATGCTGAGGATGAAAAGCTTTCTTTTAATCCTGTAGCTATTGGTTCTGTTGATTCCGTTGTTGGCCATACGATATTTTTGCTTCCTGGAGAATCAAAAGTTCTGTATTATTACATAATAGCCCAAGAGAGCCTTGACTCTCTTTTTGCCTTGAAACGCAAACTGAATTTTAGCCTTCTCAACGAAATGTTCAAAAGGACAAGCAATTACTGGAAGGTTTGGAATGAAAAAAGAAATATTTCCGACCAACAAGACATTGTTTCTCTTTTTAGGAAATCTCAGTTCATAATAAAAATTCACATGAACAACAAAGGCGCAATAATGGCTTCTTCAGACAGCGATATTCTGAAAAAAAGCAAGGACGGCTACTATTATGTATGGCCAAGGGATGCGTCCATAGCGGCGTACGCCTTGACAAGGACTTATCACTTTAGCGCAGCTAGGAGGTTCTTTGAATTTGCTCTATATACTATAGCTGATGGAGGTTATTTTCATCACAAATATCTACCTGATGGTAACATTGCAAGTAGCTGGATACCGAGAATAATAGAAGGAAGGCCAATTTTGCCTATACAAGAAGATGAAACCGCTCTTGTTATATGGTCTTTGTGGCAATATTATTTAAAATCATTTGATGTGGAATATTTCTTTCCTCTTTATGAGAAGCTTATAAAAAAGGCTGCAGACTTCATGGCTTCTTTTATAAACGAAGATGGGCTTCCAAAAGAATCATATGACCTCTGGGAAGAGCGATTTGGAATCCATACGTACACGGTTGCAACGGTTTATGCCGCACTTGTTGCCGCCTCTAACTTTGCAAGCGTATTTAAAGAGGACGATGTGGCGGAGAAGTATCTTAGCGTGGCTCGCAGAATGGCATCAGCATATGATTCTTTTTTTTATTCGCCAGAAAAGGGATACTACGCTAGAGCCATAATAAACGGCAAGCCTGATTTCACTATAGATTCTCAAAATATGGCCCTCTTCCTCTTCGGCATGAAAGACCCTTCAGACCCAAAAGTCAAAGCTAACATGGATGTTATAATGAATAAGCTGTGGGTAAAAAATGTTGGCGGTCTAGCAAGGTATGAGGGAGATATGTATCAAAGAATTAAAGATGATAAAGATGTTCCAGGAAATCCATGGATAATAACCACGCTTTGGGCTTCGAGATACTATATTTACACTGGTAACTGTGATAAAGGCCTTTCCCTCATAAAATGGGTTTTGAATCATAGTCAGAGGTCAGGGGTTCTTTCTGAACAAATAAATCCTTATGATGGAGGGCCGGTTTCAGTATCACCACTTGTATGGAGCCATGCAGAATATATAATTAGCGTAGACGAACTCTATGAGACAAAGAAAAATGGCAAATGCAAGTGATCTTTTATTCTTATAAAGTACAAAAATAATGAAAATTCTAAAGCTCATACTGAAAAGCACTTAAAATAAGCAATTCATGATAAAATTCTGACCTCTTCATCATTTTAAAAGTTTTTAAAAGAACGCTTAAATTAAATGGTAACCATCACATTACGCTTTAACATTTCATGAAAAATCAGTACAAGGACAAAACTTGCTGTTAATTTCGTAAATGAGTTTTTTAATAAAACCGTGTAAAGGCATTTATCAATTTGCTCTTTAGACATGTGCAACCTAAAAATATTTTAAAAACAGGTTCTAAGACGATCTGATAAAAGCAGCTAACAACGCAACATAAAAATTAAAAAAGCTTTGCGTTTGAAGCAACGTACTCAATCCTTTTAGCTGTTTATTAAAATTTTAAATTATCTTAAATTTATAGCCGTAGTATATTATACCGTTCTGCCCATCTTCTGTCCATTTTCTGATTGTGGCCATGACCCTCATTCCTATCCTTATTTCTTCGCTTTCTGCATCAGCTATCTGTCCAAGTACCGTCACACCGTTGTCAAGCCTTATCATTGCCAAGTAAATTGGGGAATAATCCTTAAAGTCAACTGGAGGCTCTGTTAACTTTGTATACGAAATTATAGTTCCTGTCTTTGGCATTTCTTTTTCTTCCAAATCAACGGATCCGCATTTTTTGCAAACCTTTACAGGAGGATAGTATTCTGCACCACAACGTTTGCACCTGCTACCTATAAGCCTTGTGTAAAGCTTCCTGTTTCTCCAATAAGCTATAGGTATCATTTTTAGCTCACCTTTCTTAATATATGAACCACAGAAGTTGTGTCAACGCCTCCAACGTTTTGCGTGACCCCTAGCTTCGCTCCCTGCACCTGATTTTTACCTGCAGTTCCCGTAAGTTGCATATAAGCCTCAACAATCTGATAAACTCCAGTACCACCAACAGGATGGCCTCTTGCTTTTAACCCTCCAAAAGTAAGGATTGGAAGATCGCCATCTAAGTTATATTTTCCATTTGCGGCATCAAAACCGGCTCTACCTTCTGCTGAATATCCCATAGCCTCTAGACTAAGCGCCGCAACTATTGGAAATGCATCGTGAATTTCAAGAAAATCAACGCTGGACGGATTTATTTCAGCTTTTTCTACAGCCTTTTTAAAAGCTTTTTCAGTGGCTTCAAACTTTAACGGGTTTTCTCTTTGAGAAATCATAAGCTCATTCGTTGAAACCTCAGACGCGAGGATCTCCACATCTGAAGGCTTTGAACTCAGCAGCAAAGCGGCAGCCCCATCGCTCGAAGGAGCGCTGCTCAAAAGCCTGATAGGCTCAGCAAGGTAAGGTGACCTTTTTACATCTTCCAGCGTGAAAGCCTTTTTGAACTGGGAGTGGGCAGCTGTAACTGCATTTTTGTGAGCTATAACCGGGAAATAATCTAGAAATTCTTCTTGGACGTTATATTTGTTCATGTACATACGCATAAGCAGAGCATTAAGCGATATGAACGAAGCGCCAACGACCTGGGTAAAATCAGCGCTTTCAGCCATTGCCAGCGCTTTTGTGAGGACCTGCGTGTCAGCATCTTTCATTTTTTCAACACCTACTACCAAAACGTTTTCATAATCCCCAGATTTTACTGATATATACCCTTCGTGAACAGCCATTCCTCCTGATCCACATGCTGCCTCAACCTTAAGAGCTTCTATCCCTTTCATTCCAAGCGCGCTCGCCAGAAGCGCTCCAAGATGTTCCTGATTGTTTAAATAACCAGACATCATGTTGCCAACAACTATCCTGTCAATCTTAACGCCATCTTGACCCTTTAGAGCGTTCAAAGAGGCTTCGACCATAAGATCTGTTAGCGATTTGTTCCAGTGCTCTCCGACGGGGATCAAGCCCGCTGATTTTATGTAAACTTTTGACATATTTATCACCTAATTATTTTGTTCCTCCACTTTGAATATGTCGCATAATCTATTTCCACATAGTTCTTTAACCTTTCCCGCAGAGGTATATAGTCATCATCATCTGCTTTTGAAGTAACTTCTATTACAAAAGAATCGCTTCCTGCTCCACTTCCAAAGCTGGCTAAAAGTATCCTGTCTCCAATTTTTGAAACATCTAAAACAGCGCTCAAAGCTACAAGAGTGTTAGCGGAGTATGAATTGCCAAGCTCATCATTAAGAAGCCCCGGTTTTAGCTGTTCTTCCTTAAACCCAAGCCTCTTGCCAACTTCGACCGGAAACCTTGGATTAGGCTGATGGAATATGGCATAATTAAAGTCAGAGGGCTTGAATCCTGTCTCTTCAAAAAGAAGCTTAACACTTGACATTATATGTGTAAAATAAGCTGGCTCACCTGTGAACCTACCTAAGTGCATAGGATAGTGTTCTTTTGGCCTCCTCCAGAAGTCTGGAGTGTCTGTAACGTAAGTTACAGAATGTGTGATCCTAGCTATCTCTTTACCATTTGGCTGTCCTAGAACAACTGCACCAGCTCCGCTAGCAGCCGTGTACTCAAGGTCGTCAGCAGGCCTTCCCTGAGCTGTGTCTGATCCTATGGCTAGACCATACTTTATCACGCCGGAGGTTATCATACCGCTTATCATCTGTACCGCCTCCGTACCTCCTTTGCATGCAAATTCAAGATCAACGCCAAGTATTTTGTTAAAACCGAAAATGTCGCTTAGGATTGAACCCATAGGTTTTACAGCATATGGTTTTGATTCAGATCCAACAAGAATTGCTTGTATTTCTGGATAGTTTGCCATCTTCATTGCTATTGAGGCTGCTTCGTACGCCATTGTAAGAGCATCTTCGTCATAAGATGCAACCGCTTTCATCCTGTTTGGTCCAGACCCTTCTCCTGCCCACATCCTTGCTATTTCTTCTGTGCTTATCCTGTACTTAGGAACGTATGCACCATAACCTAGTATAGCTGAATTCAGACGCATACTATACAACACCCATTTATGTATTTATAAATATGCCTGTGACCTTATTAAAATTAGACTAAAGTCTAATTCCAGTCATATAGAATAAGTTAAATCTTAACCGTCTTATATCTGAGAGAATGCTCCTTATGCCTAACGAAGAAGGTATAAGATAGTCATAAACAAAATCATCGCCCAGGTGAATAATATGAAAAGGCTTTACATTTTCTTCGTTTATAACCGAATTCCAGAACCCTTCATCCTTTTTTGGGTAACCCAGATCTACAGAAGAATAAATTTTGTCAAATATATTGTCTAAAAGCGAAAATTTCAAAACTTCTTTTGAAACGTTCGTTGAAAGTATAAGCCGGTATCTGCTTTTTAGTTTCTCTATTTCACGAGGAACATGCACCTTAATTTCTTTGCTTCTTCTAAGAAAATCTTCATAATTCAATCCAAATTTATCTATCCAATAGCTCGGCAGATACCATCCGATTTCAGAAGGACCAAGTTGTTTATAAGATTTCATTATAACCTGTTTTGCTTCTTCTAGACTTATCCCGTAAGTCTCAGCATACATCTCTGGAATTACATTATACCACATTATGTTGTAAACGTTGCAATCGTCAAGCGTTCCGCAAAGATCAAAAGATAAGACATCATTGCTTTTCATCGTATAGCACCTTTAGCTCTTCTAGCGATACCGGCTCCCCTTTCTCTAGCTTTCTTTTAATCGATTCTTTCACTTCACTTTTGTTTATTTTTTCAAACTTTAAGTTTATATTATATCCCTTTTCTTTCTGCTTTTCTCTTTCCAAGGCCTTATACTTTCTGAGCTTTTCTATTATTATCTGCTTCTGTATTTCGTTTTTAAGTTTCTCCTTTTCTTTTAAAAGAGGCTCGATTACTTCGTGCAGCTCTCTCAGCCTCTTTTTTATTTCATCAAGCCTGTTCCTTAATTCGTTATTTTTGTCTAACGAGCTTTTTACAGATCTTAACATGCTGAGCCTTTTTTCAGTTTCCTTTATCCTTTCAAAAATCCTCCTTTCTTCATCAGGCTTAAGAACTCTTGTTTGAACCTCATCGTCCAATCTTTTCAAAAGCTCTTCAAGCTTTTTTATTTCATCTTCATTTACTCTAAATTTAGGCACTTTAAGCTTTGAAAGCTCGTAAAGCACCTGCTCCCTTTGCACCTTTAAATCGTTAACTTCCTGTATGAGCTTGTCAAGTTCTTGATTTATTTCTTTTAACCTATTCTTCATCGAATCAATGCTATCTGACATAAGCTTTCAGCTCTTGTTCCAAATATTTTGTAACCTCCTCTGTTTTAAGCTTACCCCCAGCATCTGGAGTAAGATATCCCTTTTCTATGCTGGATTCTATAGCTTTTTCCAATGTTTCTTTTGCATGCATTGCACTGGAATCATTTTTGCTTATCCATAAATGATCTAGCGCCATAACAAGGACGTTGAACATTGAATAAGGATTTGCTATACCCTTTCCCGCAATATCAGGAGCTGAACCATGAACCGGTTCAAAGAGATTAAACTCATCGCCTATGTTTGCTGAAGCCGCAAAACCTAATCCACCTGCTATCTGAGCTGCTTCGTCACTAAGTATGTCTCCGTAAACGTTCGGTGTCAATAGAACATCAAAGTCCTGCGGGTTTCTTATAAGGGCCATGCTCATAGCATCAACATATTTTTCATCGACTTCTATGTCAAACATTTTTAATTCCTGCTTCGATATGTCTCTAAAAAGTCCGTCAGTAATTCGCATTACGTTGGCTTTGTGCACTATTGTTACCTTTTTCTTCCTGTTCAATGCGTATTTGGCTGCCACTTTCGCTATCCTTCTTGTTCCTTTTTCTGTTATCAATTTTAACGCTACAGCTATATCATTTATCTTAAATTCAATGCCCTTGTAAAGATCTTCTGTGTTCTCTCTGACAATAAGCACATCTATAGGTTTTAATGAAGGTAAATTCTTGTAACTTTTTGCAGGCCTCAAGTTTGCGTAAAGATCTAAAGTTTGACGCAGGTACACTATGCTTTCAAACGCTGTTTCGCCAACAGGACCTTTTATTGCCAAATCTGAAGATCTGATACCATCCAATGTCTCTTTTGGCAAAGCCGTTCCAAACCTTTTCTTTGCTTCGTCTCCCATTTCATAAAATCTTATGTCCCATTCTATGCCATAGATGTCACCCAAAAGCGTTATTATTTTTATTGCGGCATCAGAAATTTCCGGCCCTATGCCGTCTCCTTTCATCCAAGCTATCCTGTATTTCATATATCACTTTACCCTTTTGAGAAGCAGCTTATTAATGCCATCGATCATAGCTTCTACGCTCGTCATAACTATGTCTGGGCCTGTTGCAGTAGAAGAAGCTATGTGCCCTTCTTCATCTTCAACTTTTACGCTCACCTGTGCCAGCGAATCAGAACCTCCTGTAATAGCGTCTATGCTATATTCGATTAAATTTACTTTAAGCACCCCTTCTAGAGCTTTTTGAATGGCTTTTAATGAAGCATCAACTGGTCCTATTCCAGTGCTTGAAGATTCAAGATCTTTTTCTTTAAAGCTCATCCTGATAGATGTTGTGGGTGAAATGTTCATACCTGTTACTGAAACTATTCCTTTAAGGCTCAGATATTTTTGGGGAGAGCTTCCAGTTACTGACATCGCTATTGCATAAAGGTCAGCGTCTGTAACTTGCTTCCCTGCGTCGCCAAGAGACTTGACTCTTTTTACTATTTCCGTAAGCTGTTCATCGTTTACTATTATTCCCATTTCGTTTAATTGCGCCGCTATACCATGGCTCCCTGATAACTTTCCAGCCATAAACCATCTTTTTCTTCCTACCATCTCAGGACTTATCGGCTCGTATGTTCTTGGGTTGTTAAGTATGCCGTGCGTGTGAATGCCGCTTTCATGACCAAAGGCGTTTTCACCTACTATGGGCTTGTTTTTTGCTATCCTGACTCCAGTCAGTTTTTCAACTAGCTTTGATGTTTCATATATTTTCTGAAAGTTTATGCCAGTTTCTATGCCATAAAGAACTTTAAGACCAACAACAACTTCTTCTATGCTAGCATTTCCTGCCCTCTCACCAATTCCATTAACCGTTCCATGAAACTGCTCAGCTCCAGCTTCTATCGCTGCCAATGTGTTTGCAGTTGCAAGCCCTAAATCGTTGTGAACATGGACGCTAACCATTACATCCGGTATTTCTTTTTTTACCATGGTGACAAGTTCTTTCATTAAACTTGGTGATGCTATGCCAACTGTGTCAGCTATATCAAGCGTTGAGGCGCCACTTTCAGCAGCTACTCTGAATGCCTTCAGAAGAAAATCCTTTTCCGTCCTAGTTGCATCTTCAGCCGAATATTCTATTTCTACACCCTTGTCCTTTAAATATTGTATATTTTCTTTTATTATCTGAAGAACTTCGTCCCTTGTTTTTTTAAGCTTGTATTGAAGATGAATGTCTGAAGTTGCAATAAACACATGTATATGTTTTATTCCTGTAGAAAGGGTTGTATCTATATCTTTTTTGTTCAGTCTTGCTAGGGCTGCAACCTTAGCTTTAAGACCAGCGTTAGCTATCTTCTTTACTGCAGTAAATTCGCCCTCGCTTGCTGCAGGAAATCCCGCTTCTATTATATCAACGCCTAAAGCATCTAGAGCCTTTGCAATTTCAAATTTGTCATCAATGCTTAGGCTAACGCCAGGCGTTTGTTCGCCATCCCTAAGAGTTGTATCGAACACGTATACCTTTCTTGTCATTTTTCAAGCCCTGCTAGCTTTCTTATTTTTTTGCCAACCTGCTCTATTTCTAAGTTTTCTATATCTTCCATCATTTTAGCTAGCTTCTTTTTGCTCTCTTCAGGGTTGCCAGTCCACTCCTTTGCAAAGCTTCCGTTCTTAATATCTTCCAAAAGCTTTTTCATCTTTTCCTTTACACTTTCATCTATTATCAAATTTCCCCGAGTTATTCCTCCATACTTTGCAGTATCGCTCACCGCTTTGAGCATGCCAGTCAATCCAGAAGAATAAACCAGATCCACAATAAGCTTCATTTCATGCAAAACCTCAAAATAAGCAAGCTCTGCAGGGTAACCGCTTTCTACTAGAACATCAAATCCATTCTTTATGAGGTACATCAAACCGCCTACCAGGACAGCCTGTTCGCCAAAAAGATCTTCCTCTGTTTCATCTGAAAACGTCGTCTCTAAAACGCCAACCCTTGTAGATCCGATGCCCTTTGCATAAGCTAAGGCTATATCCTTTGCCTTTCCAGTATAATCTTGATGAACAGCAACCAGTGAGGGAACGCCAAAGTTTTGAAGATATGCTTCTCTCAACTTAGGACCAGGCGACTTAGGGGCTACCATTATAACGTCAACATAGCTTGGGGGTTTGATAAGGCCAAACCTTATGCTATAACCATGTGCGAACAAAAGCCCCTTGCCTTCTTTTAAGGCATTCTTTATATATTTATCATAAACGACTCCATGCTCTGTATCCGGAATAAGCAGAGCTATTAAATCCCCAGCTTTCGCGGCTTCTTCAATGCTTTTTGGTTTAAAACCGTCAGCTTTCGCGGCATCCCAAGATTTGCCGTTTTCTCTAACCCCAACCTCTACATTTATTCCTGAATCTCTCAAGTTTAAAGCGTGCGCCCTCCCCTGGCTACCGTAGCCGATTATCGAAACCGTTTTGTTCTTGAGGATTTCTAATTTAGCGTCCGAATCGTAATATATCTTTACCATCCTCTTTCACCACTGCGGTTATTCCAGTCCTTGATATATGTATTATCTTAAACCTAGTAAGCTCTTCTGCCAGCATTTCGACATTCGAAGGTTCTCCAGCATACTTAATTATCAAACTTCCGTTCTCAACAACTTCTGCTCCGTATTTTTTTGCCAATTTCTCTAACTCTTCATGTTCTCCATCTAACTTTGCCAGCAAAAGTTCCTGAGCATAGCAGGATTCCTTTGGCGCTTCTATGACTTCATAAACATCTATAAGTTTTTTTACCATTCTTGCAAAACTGTCAGCTTCTTCATCATCTGCGTTAATAACTATAACTATCTGCGATTCACCCTTAACCAAGGTTTTGCCAACCGTTACGCTTTCAATATTAAAATTTCTCCTTCTGAATATGTTTGTTATTTTAAAGAGAACCCCTGGCTTATCAGCTACAGTTATAAAGAAAACCCTTTCTTTTTTCATCTTAAACTATCATCTCTTTAAGGCTTTTACCTGCGGGAACAAAGGGGAAGACATTTTCTTCTGGAGATATCGGAACATCGATCACATAAGTTACTTCGCTCTTTATGGCTTCTTTTAAATACTTTTCAAAATCTTCCAGTCCGTTAACCCTTACTCCTTCAGCTCCGTAAGCCTTTGCGAGAGCTGGAAAGTTTGGCGTTTCACCCAGTGAAGAAGCTATGTATCTGTTGTTGTAAACTATGCGCTGCCACTGGGCTATCATGCCAAGCACTGAGTTGTTTAATATCACAACAACAACAGGTATACCTTCACTTACGCTTGTAGCTAAGCTGTTTGAGGTCATCAGAAAACTTCCATCTCCAGCTATATCAACAACAGTTTTGTCAAATTTTGCAACCTTTGCACCTATAGCCGCAGGAAAACCAAAACCCATGGTTCCCAGCCCTCCGCTTGTAATGAACGTTCTTGGCGCTAAAGCCTTGTAGAAAAGCTCTGCCCATGCCTGCGCTTGGCCAACTTCAGTAGTAACTATATCGTCTGGATGAAGAACTTCCCTGATCTTTTTAATGACGAGCGGGCTCATCACATTTTCCCCAAAAATTTTATCTTCGTAATACTCTTTCAATTCCTTCACCCTTTTGTACCATGGTGAATCTTTAGTATACGGCATCATCTTTCTGATTTCAGATACCAGCATGCTAACCGATTCATTTAGATCCCCAATTACAGGCAATTCATTTAATATATTTTTTCTGGCTTCAGTCGGATCTATGTCAAAGTGCAAGATTATTTTGTCTTTAGAAAACTCTTTAATATCCATTGTAGTACGATCAGAAAATCTTACACCTATTCCTATTACAAGGTCGCTTTCCATTATAAGAGTGTTCGCATGATAAGTGCCGTGCATACCTATAGGGCCAACCGCAAGAAAATGATTCTCAGGTATTGCCCCTTTACCCATTAAAGTGCTTGCTACAGGGATCATCAGCATCTCTGCAAGCTCTACTACCTTTGGCCCAACCCCTGACTTTACAGCTCCTCCTCCTACAAGTATTATTGGCTTCTGAGCTTGAATTATCAGCTTTGCAGCTTCTCTAACTGCTTCCGGATGAGGGCTTATATAAGGCCTATAACCTTTTATTTCAACTTTTTCAGGAAAATCTATTTCTGCTTTTTCGATTTGAACATCTTTTGGAACATCAATGAGGACAGGCCCTTGCCTGCCAGTGCTGGCTATATAAAATGCAGCTTTAACGTCAAAAGGTATCTCTGCAGCGCTTAAAGGCTGAAACGCATACTTAACAACAGGCGTATATATGCCTACTGTATCTATTTCTTGAAACGCATCTTTACCTATATAATCTTTTGCAACCTGTCCAGTTATGGCAACTACTGGGGAAGAGTCAAGATAAGCTGTAGCTATTCCGGTTAAAAGGTTTGTGGCGCCAGGGCCTGAAGTTGCTGTACAGACTCCTACTTTCCCCGATGCCCTTGCGTAACCGTCGGCCATATGGGCCGCAGACTGTTCATGCCTAGCAAGCACATGCCTTATGCTGGAATCTTTCAAAGCGTCATAAAAGGTAAGCGTTGCCCCTCCGGGTATACCGAATATTACCTCTACCTTTTCCTTTTCTAATGCCCTTACTAAAGCCTGAGCTCCACTTATATATGACGCCATTACACTGATATTAAAGAAACATTTTATAAATTTTAATAATATAAAAAGATAATTAAACAGTATTTATAAAGAAAATATTTTTATTAATTACGCTTAATTAATAAAAAATAATAAAAAAATATGGCTAAATTTGTCACAATTTATTTAAAAATTTGACCGCTTTTTTATATAAAATTTACAATTCCGCTATTCGAATATATATGAGATAAAATTTTTAAAAATTCAAACATTTTTTTGCATATTTTTAATAAATTCGTATGCAAATGAAGGATCAAATGTTTTGGTCAAAGGTATTAAGTAAATATAAGGCCGTCTGCCCAAAAAATCTGATACTTTACCATAGTAATTCCCGAGACCTTCTGTTATATTTGTGGACCTTATTATTTCCTCAGGTACGCTGAAACCTTTTTCTTTTAACTTAATATAATCCTCTTTTCTGTCAGAAATCCCAACCAACAAAAATAGATCAAAATCACGCATATTTATTGCATAATTCAATTCATCAACGCTCGGAAACACTTGCGTTACAAAAAATTTTACGCCCGCTTTTATTCTTGACTCTAAAGTTTTTTTATTTAAAACAGAACCCACTGTAAACCTTTCAACCGCATAATGCAAAACTTCGTTTACTTTAGAAAAAGAGTACGGCCCCTGCACTAGCAACAATTTTTGTATACCCATCTTTTTAAGGCACTGCATGCGGGATTTGTTAGCAGTAATGCTCCTGTGACCAACTGACTGAATCCCTACGATTTCCTTTTTGTTCATCTTTTCATTCAATATGTTTATAAAGGCACAAGCATCTACCGTTGGCTTGTTTAAGGGAAGATCAGGAACAAAAATTCCATCGATCAAGTCCTTCCATAATATTGCGTAACTGATAACCGTGTTAAAATTTGATAAAAAAATTTCTGGCAGTTCTAAATATATTTTCAACTTAATAAAGAGACACTCTGCCCTCTAATATCCTCTCCCAGAGCTTTGGTGCTTCTTGTAAACCCTCTTTAACTATGCTTTCTACATAGCTTCTGACAGCCTCGTCTGAAATATCTGCAGTTGCCTCTACGTAAATAGATTGGGGTTCAGTTATTGGAACGCCTATCTGGCTTAGCATATAAACGTTTGCGCTGGAAATATGTTTGTTTTCTTCCACAAGTTTTTTAGCTATATCCATTGCTAATATGGAATAAAGCTTACCGGTATGGCTTACAGGATTTTTGCCTGCTACTGCTTCAAGAGACATAGGCCTAAATGGCGTTATTAAGCCGTTGGCCCTGTTGCCTCTTCCCACTTGGCCGTCGTCCCCATTTTCTGCGCTCGTGCCTGTCACGGTGAGATAAAAGATGTCCTTTTCTGGCTTATCCGCCCCGTTTATCGTTATGTCTACTTTCATTTTTGTTATCTCTGAAGATAGCTCCAGCAGCTTAATCGTTAGCTGACGCTTTATCTCTAAATAGTCTTCTTTGTTCTTTATGAGCCCCGATACCATTGCCGCGGCTATGGTCAGCTTTATCTCGTTTTCATGCCTTAAAGCCATCACTTTTATGTCTTCCCCAACCTGCGGGAAAAGTTCCTTTCCTTCTTTGGAATTAAGAAAGTTTTCAACTTTAAGCGTTAGCGTCTCAGTTTCAGTCATTGGGTAGAACCCAACTCCAAAGCTTGTGTCATTAGCCAAAGGTATATCGTTTCCGGCCTCAAAGTTCTTTACAAGATCTACGCTTCCTTGCTTTATCCTGTAGTCAACTATGATGTGGCTTTCTGGATCCAGATGCTTCAGGTTCTCTTTAATGTATGATTTTGCCGCTGTGACGGCTAGCTTCCCTATCGGCACAATCTCATCTTTGTCAATTCTGCCCACAGCCCTGCCTACAAGCAGCAAGTAGATGGGTTCTATGACTTCTCCTCCGCCAAACCACGCTCTGGCCTGCCCCCCAACGAGGATAGCTTTGTCAACGTTATGGTGAAGTATTTTTCCTGTTTTTTCTCTATAATATTTGCTGAGTGCTACGCTGAGGTTTTCGCTTATTCCATCACATATAGTATCTGGATGTCCCTTTCCTTTTCTCTCAACAAATTCCATAGAGGGTTCATATTTCGGGATTTTTTTGGCACTGATAATCATCTTATCCTTTAAGTATGTCAGAACGGGTTATTATACCTATCACTTTTCCCTTATGTGCCACAAGCACAGCATTGTAAAAGCTCAATATGCTCATTATAAGGTTTACAGGTGTAGACTCGTCTACTATTGGGTAAGGCGGGTCCATGATTTCTTCAACTTTACTTTCCTGTATCTTCTTTATGTCTTTGCCTTTAAGCATATGCTGTACAAGGTTTGATTCACTTACTATGCCTATAACTTTACCATCTTTTGTTAACACAGGAACCTGACTTATTGAATTATCCTGCATAAGCTTTATAGCATCAAAGACTTTGGATCCAGCATACACATACTTTAGATCTCTTGTCATTATTTCTGCCGCAACCTTTACGTTGAGCGACCTTACATTTTCAAGAGCTTTAAAGATCTTTTGAACGTTGCTGTAACTTGGATCTATATGACCTTGCTCTACCTTAGCAATGTAAGATTGGCTGAGGCCAGAAAGCTTTGCTAAATCCCTCTGAGAAAGGCCCAAAGCTTTTCTTAGCTTTTTGATATCAGCTAATTCATACGCGTTCATAGAAAATCCTAGAAGCAATTATGAGCGAATCCCATACCGGAGCGAAAGGAGGTGCATATGGAACCCCAGAAAAGAACATCCTGTCTACTGTTATGTTATTCTCTATTGCTAGAGAGATATATGCCAATCTCCCCCACACATTTTTACCTATTACCTGAGCCCCAAGAGGAACTTTCCTCTTTTTATCGAAAACTATTTTCATGTAAACTTCCTCTTGTGGGGGGTAATAACTTGCTCTTGCGTTATGCTTTATCTTTACAGGAAATGTCTCTATTCCATATCTTTTTGCTTCTTCCTCAGTTATGCCTACAACCCCTATTTCTAAATCATAAAACTTCGTTATTGCGCTTCCTGCGCTTCCCGGGAATCTAACGTTTTGGTTTCCTACATTTGAACCAGCGACGTATCCCTCTTTGTTGGCTTCAGGCGCAAATGGGGCGTATCTCTTTCTTCCTTTTATTACTAGATCGTTTACCTCTATGTTGTCGCCCGCGGCATAAACGTACTCATTGCTTGTTCTCATGGTTTCATCAACCCATATAGCTCCCGTTTCTCCAAGTTTAAGGCCAATCGATTTAGCAAGCTCAACATTTGGTCTAACACCTAACCCGAGAACGGCAGCATCAAATATCGGTTGCTCCGAATCCCCTATTATTCTGACCTTTTCGCCGGTATTTTCTATTGCCTTGACAGTAAAACCTTCAAAAACCTTTATTGACCTTTTTTGCATCTCTTGTTTTATAATTTGCGAATATTCTGGGTCAAGATTTGGCATCACGCGCCTCATCTCAAAGATAGTCACATTTTTTCCTATCTTTGAGAGCGCCTCAGCCATTTCTACTCCTACGTAACCGCCTCCAATTACAGCAATGTTATTAAGATTTTTTAAATCGTTTTTTAAAGCATCACCGTCTTCGAGGTGTCTCAAAGCATAAACGTGGTTTACTTCCAGCCATTTTCTGTCAGGAACAAACGGCACAGCCCCTGTTGACAGAATTAAGTAATCAAAATCCTCGATTTTTTCGCCTTCTTCAGAAACTGTGGTAAGCTGTTTAGCGCTCAGGTCAACCTTTAATACTTTTGTTTTTATATGGACGTCTATATTTCTTTCATTCTTAAAAAATTCTGGTGTATAAGTTACAAGCGAGTTTATATCGTTTACAAGGTTTTCAATATAATAAGGTATGCCACACGGCGCGTAAGAAACATACGATGACTCTTCAAAAACTTTTATTTCGGCTTGTGGCACAAGTTTCCTCACCCTTGATGCAGCGCTCATTCCTGCTGCTCCGCCACCAACTACTATAACTTTCATGATAAACACTAAAGACAGACAGTAATTTAACCTTTCTGAATATAATGCAAACTATCACGCAATCTTTTTTAAGTTGTTCGCAGATAAGCGTGCTATTTTTTACAAAATTTTTACGAACTTCAGCATTTAAGCGATTCACATTTTTTGCGGGCTTTTAGCTTAAAATGGTTATTAATATAATTTTAATTGTTGCAATAAATTTCTGCATTTAATTAATCAATTAGCTATTAATTAGCGCTAAACTAATCTGCAGATTGTTTTCATAACTTTATTACATTTAGTTAGCGTTTTAGAGACGGAAAAGGGTTCTATATAAACTATGCTTTACCTACATTACACAGACGCATCCATGCATTTTTGATTGATTGTAAAGGCATGTATCTTTTTCAATAAATATAAAGGGCATAATTCCCTAACTTGTTGTAAGGAACTTCGTTGCCTTAATCCTTTTACATTCAATTTGAGTTGCATCTTTATAGTTAGTATCCTTTTTCTCCCTTAAGCAGATACCTTAAAATTTCCTTTTCTAAGATCGTTCCAATTAGCTTCCCGTCTTCATCTATAACAGCGACAACCTGAGCGTCGCTAGTCTTAAAAACGTCAAGAACTTCAGAACCAGTAGCTGTTTTATGAACTTTAGGCACAGGATAAATAAAGACATCTTTCATCTTGACGTTGCCTTCTCCAAAAGAGATCATCTTAAAAAGATCGTGCACACTTATATAGCCTGCTGGTCTACCTTCCTCATCCTCAATCACTAAAACTCTAGTGTTGAGCTCGTCAGCTTTTTTTACTGCCTCCTCTACTGAAGCATTCATATTAACTGCAACAGTAGGAAGAACCTTTGAAAGCTTCTCAGCGTTGCTCTTCGAAAGTTCATAAGTAACAAACTTAATAGAAGGTGCAGGTTTTGCGCTTGATAAAGAACTTTTGCCTTTAAAACCTAAAGGAGCAATGACGCTCATTATCATGATCGCTAATAAAGCTATCGAATAAGCTTTGGGGCTAATGAGGGTTAGTTGCAAAGCTGTTAACAGTATTGCTCCGTCAACCCCTCCTTTATGTGATGTTGCAAAAAAGTTCTTTAAAAAATCAACGCCTATTAATTTACTTGTAAAGAGGCTTGTAAAGAGCTTTGATGCTAAAGAAAAAATCAACATAATAATTCCAAGAAAAATTATAGGTTCGTTTAAGCTTACAAAATACAGGCCAAGGCCTGCAAAAAACAAAGGTTCAAAGAAACCATATGTTAACGCTCTTAACTTCTCTAAAAGATATGCGTTGTTTAGTACGTATTCTGAAACAAAAACACCAAGAAAAAACGCCGCTATTGCGGAGTTAAACCCGACCAAATCTGCTAGGAAACCAAAAAGCAATATGATAGAAATAACTATGGCAAAAAGTGCTTCCCATGTCCTAAACTTCATTTCTACAAAGACTAAGATTCTCTTGAACGCATATTTGCCAAAAAGCAGTATGATAATAATGATCGCTAAGAGCCTAAAAATTCCTATTGTAATCGTTTCAAAATTTCTTAAGGCGTTTATAGCAAAGAAAGAAAAAAGCATCACAGCGGAAATTTCTGTAAAAAGAACCTCTATGAAAAATTTTTTATTCTGACCTTCCATGGCACCGGCAAAAATATCTTGCAAAGTCCTAGAAAAAGGCCCTGCACTGACCATTGCCAAGCTTATAGCTAACACTGAAGAAACGAGAGTCCCGAAGCCCATTTTAAGAGCGATAATAAAGAGAATTATGTACCCCATCGTAAAGTTAATCGTTCCGGCTAGGGCAGCTTTTCTCGTTTCTTTTCCCAATCTTGTTTCTTCAACTCCAGCCATAAAAAGTATGAAAACGATACCTAGGTTTATAAACTCAGATATGTACGGAGAAGGATAAAAAACCTTCAAAATTCCGGGGCCAGCTATCAGCCCTATGAGTATGGCTCCTACGAATGGCATAAGGTTTAGTTTAGAAAAGCCTTCTTCGCCCAGCTTCCCAAGTAGCAGCAAAAGCGACAGTTCAAGCACAGCGATCAAAGACTCTGGCAGCGAAAGCACGTTTTTATTTTAGTCCACGAAATTATTTAAACGTAACAGACGATGCACCGATAACGTGAAAAAAGTGAAGTATGCCGCCCTGTTCAGTAGATCAAAACTTTTTATTGCGGGATGATAGTTTAACGTTATACAGGCGCTAAACTAGTGCAATCTAATG
>DAXX01000053.1 GCA_002506605.1 Thaumarchaeota archaeon UBA160 | reverse complement strand
GGAAGCCTTGAAATATATTCTAAAAGATCAAACTTGTTTTTGAACATTTTTACATACTACATTTTGCATTATATTTAATCTTTCCGATTTTGTAGTAGAGAGTTGACTAAAGAATTTATGCTATAAAATGCATAATCGGGAAATGCGGATGGCGCACCTATTGGACCTTTTTTATATTTGTAAATCCATATAGTTGAAAAACCATAAAATGATGGCACCTCGATATCAAAAAAATAATCATCACCTATGACAACTGTATCATCACTCTTTAAGCTAATTTTTTTAAAAAAATCTACCTTTGACACGCCCGTGATATCTGGAGAATATATATCATCAAAAAATTTGCTAAGTTTTAACTTTTCTAGCAGCTTTTTTTGATATTTTGAGTACCCATTAGTATAAGCATATATTCTGCACCCTAGCTTCTTGAGGTTTTTTAGAAGCTTGGTTGCCCCACTAAATTTAAATGCATGCGGCCAGACATAATATTTTTCTTGCAAAAAGTTTAGTTCAGGAAAATTACTAATACCTGATGATTTTAAATATAGATCCTCCCAGTCAAAGGCATCTGGAGAAAAAGCTGAAAGTCTTAAATAGTGATTTTTCAAAATGCTTAATTTAGTTTTAAAAGAATTACAGCCTTGAAGATATTCGGGAAAAATTTCTTCCGCAAAATCGTTGTGAAGTATTGTATCATCTAAGTCCATTAATATAGTTTTTCCTTCCAAATTTAAATTTATTGAAATTTTCTCACAGTCACATTTTTTAATTTTTTTATCAACAAAAAATGTTGTTTTATCTTTATTAAACATTATCGATGCTTTATAATTTATTGCTAATCTAAACTTTTGAAAAATTTCAAAATCCATGGCATTAGATTTTACTTTTAATCTTTAAAAATTTTATATTGTTGATTTGTTCTGCTCTTCTAAAATCTTTTTGAAGTTATCATCTTTAATTTTTTTTAACTTTACAAGAAATTCATAAAGCGGCACTATATCGGAAACTAAAAAGCCTAAATCAAAATGTAACTCCTCTTTTATATTTTCTATAAAAGCACGATAAACTTGTCTTTTATAACTTTCTTGTACAACTGTAAATGGTACTAAATATTGGTTATAATTGCCCCTTACATTATATATGGCTGCTGTCAAAAAGATGTTAAGATATCTTAGCATCCTCCACTCCTGATATTTTTTGATCCTGCCCAAAAGAAGATCTGCTTCAGATAACCACCTCGATCTTAGATCTAAGTCTATTGGCTGATTATAGTAAAGTGTTGCCGCTACAGTTAATACCTTTGTATCTGGATCGTCCTGCCAATTTGAAATATAACGGTATGCCTCAAAAAAGTTTTTTGCGTACATAGCGTTTTTTATAGCTTCTTCTGCAGAATATTTCACATCTTTAAATACTATGCTTTCCTGAGCTGCTTGAAGCTGATTCACAGCATACCTAATATCGCCAGATGATTCATAAATTATGTTTTTTATTTGTTCATCGTTAATTTTAAGTTTTTCTTTTTCAGCTATATTTTTTAGCCATAAAAATATTTCTCTGCTGGGTACTTTCTTCCATTCAATAACTGTAGAAATCTTTACTATTTCTTTCATAAAATCTTTCATTTCATTTGCAGCCATTATTATAGGAACATTTGATTCAGGTATCCATTCTTGTAAAAAATTTATACCGCCTGAATCACCTTTTGAATACATACCGTCAATTTCATCAAGAAAAACTATAACTTTTTGTCCAAAAAGATTTACTGGTTCTATGTTTTTTAAAGTAGCTTCAAGCTTTTCTTTTGTTCTTATATCACTTGCGTTTAACTCTAAAACAAATAGGTTAAAATCGTGACTAAGTGCTTTTACGGAAGTAGTTTTTCCGGTACCAGGAGGTCCTACTATTAAAAGAGGCTTGGATCCTTTTTTCCAGTTTTTAAGCCATGCGATTATCTTGCTTCTTCCTTCTTCGTTTCCTATCATATAAAATATTGAATTTGGCCTATATTTTTCAGACCACATAACCAACTACCCCGCTTATAAGAAAAACAAATAGCGCGCCAAACATCATTAATAATATCTTATTTTTTACATATATGGCTTTCTTACTATCAGGATCTTTTATTAGATTATAAGTGTACCTTATCATAAAAATATCTACGAATAATATTAAAAACAAATAAAGATACCAAAATTTATAATAAAATAAGGGCAAGAAAGAAAGAATTATAGCTATAAGCATGAAAATAAAAGCATAGATTGAAGCTTTTTTCGCTCCCATAGTAATTGTTAATGTTCTCACCCCTTTCTTTTTATCACCTTCTACATCGCTTATGCCTTTGATAATTTCTCTACTTGTTCCTGCGAAAAAAGCGATGCCCGCTAATATAAAAGGAAGCGGTCCAAACCTCATAGAAATTATGGATCCATATATAAATGGTATAGCCATAGAAGAGGCTACAAGAAAATTGCCTATTAGACCAAATCTCTTTAGCCTCCAGCTGTAAAAGAATGAAATTAAAGCAAACAAAACTGCTACAACTAAAGCCAATTGATTTATTAAAGCTGCTATTAATAAACCTGCCATTAACAGCAAAATAGATAGAATAATGGCTGTTTTTATCTCAATTTTGCCTGAAACAAGGGGCCTATCAGGCGCATTTACTTTGTCAATTTCAATATCGTAATAATCGTTTATTATCATTGCGTAAGCTGTTATAAAAAAACCAACCAAAAATCCCAAAAACAAAATTGGCAAAACATAATACTTTTCTAAGAATGCGCCTACAATGACTCCAAACCCGCTTAAAACACAGTTTGGTATTCTAATAAGCTTAATAATTTCCTTCAATATCCTCTTCACTTAATTGAAACAGCTTATAAAATATTACCTCTCCATTTCTTTCTACTATCGCTATTATAGGTTCTTTTTTATGTTTTATAGATATTTTAACGAAATTCATCAAATCAGTAATTTTATATTTTCCTCCTTCAGGGAGGATCTTTATATAATATGTTTTTGATGAGTTTAATTTAGCTATAAAATCAACAAAGTTTGATTGTACATCTTCTATAATATATCCATTCTTTCTGAGTTCTGTGTAGACGAGTACTTTTTCCATGTTAAGATTTAGAATAGCTTTATATCTTTCAAAATAAGCTTTGTGATCGATTAGATTGCCTTTTACATCAAACAATTGTAGTTGATTCTCTTGCAACAAGTAAAAGAGCTCGTATTTGCTTAAATAGATTTTTTTATCAATTATTTTGCCTTGACCCGACTTTATTAATTTGCTTAAAATATCCCCCTTTAATACGCAATATCCTAATTCGCAATTATCAACTTCTAAAAAAAATCCTTTATTTTCTTGATTTTGCATTTTACTTTTGCTGCTTTTTAACTACTAATACTGGTATCTTACTTTCTCTAACTAACTTTGCCGATACAGAGCCAAGAAGTAAACCTCTAAATGTAGATAATCCACGGGAACCTACTACTATCATGTCAGCATTTATTTTTTGGGCGTATTCGAGTATTGCATCAGCAGGTGAGCCTTCAAGCATAACGCCTATCGAATTTCCTCCTGCAGCTTTAATTTCGTTTACAGCATTTTTTAACATCTCTTCATTATGTTTTTTTATGCTTTCATAAACAGATTGAGGTATGTCGACTCCATACGAGTATAATTGAGTAAAATCCACGACAGTAACGACATGCAATTCTGCTTTTTTAAATTCCTCTAACGTTTTTAAAAATTCTATTGCTGCTTTTGCGTGTTCTGAACCATCGTAACCAATTATTATTTTATTTATCATCTATTATATTATTACATTAGTGAATATTAAATGTTATGATAACATAAAAAGCGTTACTAAAATAAGATCAAATTGAACAAAGATAGAGAGCGATAAAAATATTATATGCGCCAAAAAAGCTTTTGTTCTATTGTTACAATAGAATGTGGATTTTTAAGCTAAAGTTTTTATACTAAAATGCTATTTGGTTTTATGAGCCGCCGTAGCTCAGTTTGGTAGAGCGGCCGGCTGTTAACCGGCAGGTCGTCGGTTCGAGTCCGACCGGCGGCGATAAAGCCTGCTTAAATAAACTTTTTAAAATAAAAAACCTACTACTATTATGGTTAGTATTATAATATCTGGCATGGCAGGCGTTGGTAAAAGCACTGTTGCAGAAATTATTGCAAAAAAGCTAAACATTGAGATGAAAATAGGGGGTGATGTTCTAAAAGATTACGCTGCAAAACTTGGTTATAAAGGAACAGACAGGAATGACTTCTGGGATACTGAAGAAGGAAAATCTTTCTTAAAGCTAAGAGAGCATGATTTAAGTTTTGATAAAAAAGTCGATGAATTTTTAATGGAATCGATCAATAAAAAAGTAATGATCGTAACTAGTTGGAGCCTTCCTTGGCTAGTAGGAAACATTCATGTAAAGGTTTGGTTAAAAGCTGATCAGCAAACAAGAGCTAAAAGAATCTCAAAAAGAGATAAAATACCTTTTGAAAAGGCTTTAGAAGTTGTAAAGGAAAGAGATAAAGAAAATTTTTTTCATTATAAAAGGCTTTACGGCATCGAGTTAGATAAGGATTATAATGTATTTAATTTGGTCATAGATACAGAATTAATGTCTCCTGAAGTTATTAGCGAAATCATTATTATGTATTATAAAGCTTATAAAAGCGGTCTCGAAAAAACTCATGAAGAGCATAGCTGAACAATTAAAGGAAAAAACGGAACCTTTTCACGATGAACTACCTAGTGATAAATATGGAGTAGCTCCTGAAGAAAGAAATTTAGAGCTGCACCTTGAATACGGGTTTATCCCTGTTGATAAGCCTCCAGGTTATTCTAGTTTTGAAGTAGTAAGTTGGATAAAAAAGATGCTGAATACAAAAAAAGCAGGGCACAGCGGAACTCTAGATCCAAGTGTGAGCGGATTGCTCCCCATTGCAATAAATTCAGCGACAAAAGCCTTGTCAGCGTTACTCCTTGGGCCGAAAGAATACATAGCCGTGATGAAAATACACGAAAATGTACCAAGCGAAAAAGTTACTCAAGTTTTAAATATGTTTAAAGGAATGATCTATCAAAGACCGCCTGTTAGGTCTTCTGTCAAAAGAAATACTAGAGTTAGAAAAGTTTATGAAATTGAAATTTTAGAGCACGATGAAAGATTTTATTTGCTTAGATTGTTAGTTGAATCTGGTACTTATATAAGAAAAATAATTTATGATATTGGGGAACTGCTAGGAGTGGGTGCAACAATGGTAGATTTAAGAAGAACTAGGGTATCTCATTATACAGAAAGCGATGGCTTCGTAAAGTTACAGGACATATGGGAAGCCACAAAAGCTTATAATGAGTCTAAGGATGAAACAAAATTAAGAATAGTTGTAAAACCAATTGAAATAGCCTTGAAACATCTTAAGCCTATAATTGTAAAAAACTCTGCCGTTGGTTCAATATGCAATGGTGCACCATTAGCTTTGCCTGGAATTTCAAGGGCCGATCCAAACATAGAAGCTAACGAATGGGTAGCTTTATACACAGTAAAAGGGGAAATAATTGCAATAGGAAAAACTCTTGTTAGCTTTAATGATATGGAAGCAATGCAAAAAGGCGTAGTTGTAAAAATTGATAGAGTTATAATGAAACAAGATACATATCCTAGGATTTGGAAAACTCATCAATGAGTTTAATTGCCTGTTCAAGCAATCGTCTATAGCCGTAACCTTCCGCTTTAACTTTTATTTGTGGCATCGTGTTAGATTTTCTCACTAAAACCCATCCATCGTCAAAATAAACTTTCAATCCATCAATTTCTATAATCTTTTTGGATACACTTTGGTAATAAGTTTTTAATCTTTCCATTACAATGTCTTTAAGAGTATCATCAACTGGAATAGCAACTACGTCTGAAGAAGGGGGTAAGTTAAGTTCCTTTATAAAATCTTTTAAAGTTATTTTTAATTTTTTAATCGTTTCAAGAACTTTTACAAAAGCAAATATTGAATCATCAGCTCCATAGGTTTCTTTAAAGTAATAATGACCGCTAATTTCTCCGCCAATTAAGGCGTCGTTCTTTATCATTTCTTTCGTAATGAAAGAATGCCCTACCCTGCTTATGAAAACTTTATATCCAAGACTTTTGAGAAAAGATTCAACGGCCTCTGAAAAATTAACTTCTATGATCGCATTCTTTTTTTCATAATTTTCATAACTTTTCGCTATTAATGCAAATAAAACATCACCTCTAACAACATTGCCGTCTTCATCTACCATAACCAATCTATCGCCATCTCCGTCAAAAGCAGCTCCAGGATATGATTTCTTTTTTACCGTTTCTTTTAATTTAGTTAGAGTTTCATCTGTCGGTTCGCTGGGCCTATTTGGAAAATTGCCATCTGGATTTGGAAATAAAAGCTCGCATTCCAAGTTATATGCGGTACATATTTTTGGTATTATGCTAAAGGTGCTACCGTTTCCTATATCTACGCAAACTGAAGAGTTTAAGGGAGGGCTTATATGAGTTTTCAAAAAATTAATATAATCTTTTTCAGCATTGATATTCAAGAGCTTACCATCACCGACTTTAACAGGTTTAGTGTCTTCAAAGAATTTATTTTTAATTATTTCAATTCCGCTTCCCTCTCCAATAATTTCTGCATTTTCCTTGCAGAGCTTAAAGCCTGTCCAATCTGGAGGATTATGGCTTGCTGTTACCATTATTCCTCCATTCATTCCATATCTAGCTATATAGTTATAAAACATTGGCGTGGGAACTAAGCCAAGAGCATGAACTTCGTGACCTTCTCTTAGAAATTCTTCGTTTATAACATCGTAAAGCGCTTTACTACTTTCTCTAACGTCATATGCTGTAGCTATTTTTAATTTTTTTAAACCAAAATAGTAAGTAAAAGAAATGGCAAGCTTTTTTGCGAATGTATCATCTATTTGTAATTTATATAAACCTCTTATGTCGTATGCTTTGAATACATTTTCTAAGTCTTTTTTATTTCTTTCCAACATTCTTATTTTACCATCAACAGTAAATTAAATTTATCTTTTAAACGAATTTTTAAAAATAATTTTTAACAAAATCAATCAATATCAACAAATCAGATATCTCCAATGCGTTTTTGCTCACAGTTTCTTCTTCAATTACATTTCCTTGAAGCCTTATTTTATACAATTTCCAAGCATCAATTATATCGTTTTCTGTAATTTCTTTTTCATATTTACTTAGAACTTTAAAAACGCTTGAAATGAGTTTAACGTCCAAAACACCTACTCGCGAGGTTTCTGCCAAATTATTTAACATTTCATATATTTGAAAAAGATCCTCATCTGATATATCAAAACTATCGATATTTTTTTCATCCATATAACAAATATAATAAAAAAATCTATATAATCATTACAGTCTAAAAATAATTACAAACATCATTCAATGTTAATCTTCTTTCCCCTTTGAGTTATAGGCTTTTTAGGTTCAAAAGATACTTGTAAAATGCCGTTTATAAATGATGCCTTTGCTGAATCAGGGTTTACTTCCACGTCTAAAGGTATATCTGCTTCATACTTTTTATTTATCCCTTCAGCGTAGACGTGCAAGCTTCTTTCTGTAGCCTCCAAATCTATCTTGTCTTTTTGTGCTCCAGGTAGCTCAACTATAACGTTTACTTTGTTTGTATTGGGATCTACAATTACATCAAAAAGCGGTTTAACTACTTCGCTTCTTTTAACTCCTTTGACGGCAGGTTCGATATTGCCAAACTCTCTTATTATAGGTCTTCCATCTTCTCCCATTGTCCATGAAATGCCATAATAAAATGGTCCTTGAAATTCTCCTTCTTCAATAGATTCAAAAAGCTTATCAAACATTTCGTCGATTTCTTTAAAATAATCCCAAATATCTCTTGGCACTTTTCTTTTTTCAGGATCATCACGTGGCATGATAATATTTTAATACAACATTTATAAAAATCATTCTACAAATTTATTCTTTAACTTTCTAAAGATTAAATTTATTAAGATAATGAAGTGGGGACGGTGGGACTTGAACCCACAACCAGCAGGTCTCTCCACGCTCCAGAACTTTATTAGCTACCCTTTAGGGTTTTTACATTCTGGAGCCTGCCGTCCTGCCCTTTTAGACGACGTCCCCACTGTTTTTGCACCAATACTAGCGATTCACCTGTGTTTTACAGGCACATTCCGGTTATAATTAATTTTTGATTGTCTATAAAAGCATTTCTATTTTCTTCCTCTGCTACGAGGCCCTATTAAGCTTTACATTTATATAATAAACAACTTAAAACAACTATCTGTAAGTACTTTTTATGTTTTATCAATTACATAAAAACGGTTAAGGCGATCATGTTTCAATTTAAAACTTTATTATTTTAACTTACTTTCAATTTCTTAATTAACTGGTTCAGAGCGTTTATATAATCTTGCTTATTAGAAATAATCGTTGAAAAAATATGCCTCTCTTCATTATACATATAGCCTTTTAAAATGATTGTTTCATCTTTTAAATCAGTATAAATTCCAGCAGGAAAGTGACAACCTCCTTGCATTAGTTCATTAAATTTTTTCTCTATATTCGCTCTTAAATTTATTTTTTCGTTATAAAGCTGCTGAGAGATTTCTTTTGCCGTTTGATCATCTTTCCTGTATTCTACAGCAATTATGCCTTGACCTGGAGCCGGTATAAAATATGTAGGATCCAATCGCATCAGATTTTTTGAAATAAATCCTAGTCTCTTTATGGCTGCACAACTTATAATTAGGGCGTCAAATTTTTCTTCAACCAGCTTACTCAACCTTGTATCAACATTGCCCCTCAGTTCAAATATTTTAAGATCAGGCCTGTAAAGATATATAAGAGATCTTCTTCTCAAACTGCTAGTACCAATTGTTTTCCCAGAAGGCAAAGTAAATAGATCAAATTTACCTTCTTTTGCTATTAAACAGTCTGCCGGATCATCTTCAATCGGATAAAAAAAATCAAAATCGTTGCTGGTTTCGGTTGGCAAGTCCTTCATACTGTGCACAGCCAAATCTGCAATGCCATTTTTAAGCGCGCTTTCAAGCCTTTGAGTAAAAGCGCTCTTTCTTGATATTCCAAATTTTCCTTCGTCACCTTCAGTTACTATTTTTAAAATTTCTGTCTCAAATCCTATCTCGTTTAATCGCTTAGCTACAAGTTCTGCTTGAATTAAGGCGAGTTTACTAGGTCTTGTAGCTATCCTTATCTTTGTCATGTTTGATCCCCAAAGCTTCTAATGCTTTTAATTTTATTTCTAAATCCTCTTCATTTTTAGGGTTATTTAACAACGGCCCCAAAATTTTCTTTATCGTTCTTTCCGCCATCTTTTTTAATATATAATTTTTTTCTGGCTGGTAAAAGAGATACTTTTCAGCGATTTGAGTTTCTTGATCTATTATATGGTATGCTTTTTGCATCAGAATTTTGATATCAGGTAAGATCTTCTTATAATAAGTGGCAAGGTAGATGTTTCTTGATTCTTGAGATATCAAAAGGTTCAAATACTCTGATGCCTTTTCTTCTTTTTTTGTCATTTTATAAGTTTCCTCCATATCCCAGTAATCTATACCCAACTCCTTTACTTTTGGATCTACGTTTCTTGGTACACCTAAATCTACAATAAGCTTAGGCTTTATAGTGAGGTCCTTTAAGAGCGCCTTATCTATAATATAAATTTTGGGCTTTGTTGTCGTTGTGGAAAAAATTACATCTGAACCTTCTATCGCTTCTTTTAGCTCATTGTATGAATATATTTTTGCCCCAGAAAATTCAAAATCATATAATTTTCTCGATGTAACGATCGAAATTTTATTTTTTCCTTTTTTTAAGAAAGCATATATGGTTTTAGCTGTTCTTCCCGACCCTATAATTACTGCTTTAATATTTTTTTGAGCTAAACGTTCAAAAGATTTTTTTGTAATTTCTTCTGCTATTTCGTTTTTTGCTGTGATAAGCCCTGATTTTCTAATTTTCCTACTTACGTTTAAAGTTCTATTAATTATGCAACGCAAAGAAGATCTTATCTCACCATTCTTCAAAGCTTTTATGAAACTATTTTTTATTTGGTAATAAATACTTTCTTCGCCTGGCAAAAAAGAATCAAGCCCTAAGCTTACTTTCATGAGATGTTCAACTGCGTCTCTGCCTATTTTTATATAATATCTTTGATCCTTCGCATATTTTTCTAAAATATCTGAAGCGTTTTCTGTTATAAAGTAAAATTCTATTCTGTTACAAGTTATTAAGGAGAATCTTTCACTGCATGTTTTGAAATCATCAGCTAAACTTTCAAAATTTTCAATAAGCGATTCCCTAAAATCTATATCACTATATTTATATGAAGTTCCCACAAGGTACAGCTCAGAGCTTGTCAATTGACTATAAAGGTTGATCTAATAATATTTAATGATTGTTCAATTTACGCTGTGTTGTTTGCTATACTCTCGAAGCTTTTCGAGTAGCACCTTTTCCTCCTCGCTTATTTTGTTTGGTAGCTTGACTTTTACCTTGAGTATTAAATCTCCCCTGCCAAAATAAGGCTTAGGAAAGCCTTTTCCTTTAATTCTGATAGTATCTCCATTTTGAGTCAGCTTCGGTATTTCAACGTTAATTTCTTCTCCATCAATGTTTTCAAACTTTATAAAAGTTCCCAGTATGGCATCTAAATAATTTATCTCAATTTCAGAATATAGATCATATCCATCTTTTTTGAACCTCAAGTCCGGAATTATGTGAACGTTCAGATAAAGGTCGCCCTTTTGCCCGTTCTGATAATGACCCTGACCTTTTAATCTAAGCCTTTCTCCATCTTTAACGTCAATAGGAACATTTATTTCAATTTTAGAAGTTGTATAGACCCTCCCTGTCCCATGGCAGACTTTGCACACTTTTTCGGGTATCCTGCCTGCTCCTAAACATCTTGGACATGTTGTAACTGTAACCATCGATCCAAATGGCGTCCTTCTGTACGACCTAATTTGACCGCTTCCTCTGCATTCTGGGCATGTTATCCACCTGCTGCCTTTTTCTACTCCAGTTCCGTTACATGCTTTGCATGGCTCATATCTGCTAACAACAATCTCCTTTCTGCCGCCTCTGTACAGGTCTTGCAAAGTTAGATCTAAGTCATTCTCAATATCAAGAGAATATTCAGCCCCATAGTTTCCAAAAAACTGTTTGAAAAGGTCTGAAAAATCAATACCAAAATCTCTAAAAATATCTTCAAAGTTGACGCCTCTAAATATATCTTCTTGTGTGTATTGTGAATAAATGCCCTCTTCGCCATACATATCATATTGTCTTCTTTTTTCTGGATCAGACAAAACAGCATAAGCTTCAGTAATTTCTTTAAATTTCTCCTCAGCCTCCTTAGACTTATTCACGTCAGGGTGGTATTTGAGAGCGAGTTTACGATATGCTTCCTTTATTTCATCCTGAGTGGCGTTTCTTGACACGCCAAGAATCTCATAATAATCTTTCTTTTTTCTTTCAGAGCTCATTTATTTTTAACTACCTGAGCCAGTAACGTCTCTAAAATTTTGTTGTCCAGAGGCAGAGCTTCCTGAACCACCTGAAGAAGAATAAAATTTCGCACCTATAGAACCCAGTACTTCCTTCAATTTATTGGTCTTTTCTTTAATAAGGTTAATGTCGTTTCCTTTAAGAGCTTCCTGGAGATCTTTTTCTGCATTAGAAATTCTATCTATATCGTCGCTAGTAAGTTTATCTTTAAATTCGTCCTTAAATTTTTTTGAACTATAAAGCGTACTGTCAGCTTCGTTTCTTGCGAGAGCTGCTTCGAGTTTCTTTTTGTCTTGTTCTGCATACATTTCAGCCTCCTTGATCATCCTTTGCTTTTCTTCTTCAGAAAGCTTCACTCTTGATGTTATTGTGATCTTATTTTCTTTTCCTGTTGCAAGATCTTTAGCGTATACGTGAAGTATGCCGTTTGCATCGATGTCAAAGGTAACCTCTATTTTAGGCACTCCTCTGGGAGCAGGCGGAATGCCTTCAAGTGTAAACATTCCGAGCGAAACGTTGTCTGCTGCCATTGGCCTTTCCCCTTGAAGGACATGTATTGTAACGGCAGTTTGATAATCTTCTGCTGTAGTGAATATTTGTGACCTCTTTATAGGTATCGTCGTATTCCTCTCAATGATCTTGGTAAATATTCCTCCATAAGTTTCAACACCTAAAGAGACAGGAATCACATCGAGGAGTACTATGTTTTTCATTTCGCCTGCCAGCACCGCTCCTTGAATCGCGGCCCCAATAGCTACTGCTTCCATGGGATCAACGCCTCTTTCAGCTGGCTTTCCCATAATTTCTTCAATAAACTTTCTAACCAATGGCATCCTTGTCATTCCTCCTATAAGTATGACCTTATCTACTTTATCTGGTGTAAGCTTAGCATCTTCTAACACTTGTCTTATAGTAGGTTCAATCCTTCTTATTATAGGCATTGCAATTTCTTCTAACTTAGCGCGAGTAAGAGTGTAATGCAGATGCTTGGGCTGACCATTAACTGTAGCTATGAAAGGCAAATCGATATCTGTTGTTAATAGGTTGGTAAGTTCTATTTTTGCCTTTTCAGCAGCTTCCTTAAGCCTGACCATCGCTACAGGATCTGAAGATAAATCTACGCCGGTTTCATTTTTAAAATCTTCGATCAGAAGGTTCATTATAGCTTTGTCTACATCGCTGCCACCAGTTTCGTTGTCTCCACTGGTTGCAAGAACTTGAAAAACGCCTCCACCAAACTCCATAAGCGTCGCATCGTGGGTTCCTCCTCCGAAACTAAAAACAAGAATACGCATCTCTTTATCAGCTTTATCTATACCGTATGCCAGACACGCGGCTGTTGGTTCATTAATTATTCTGACAACTTCTAAGCCGGCAATTTCTGCCGCGTCTTTTGTAGCCTGCCTTTGATTGTCGTTGAAATGTGCAGGCACAGTTATTACAGCCTTTTTAATCGGATATCCTAAAAAGTTTTCGGCATCCCTTTTTATTTTTTGTAGCAAAAAAGCAGAAAGCTGTTGGGGCGTGTATTCTTTTCCATAAATTTTATATTTATAATCGGTTCCCATTTTTCTTTTAAATTCAAATATTGTTCCTTCTGGATTTATGGCAGCTTGCCTTTTTGCCGGTTCCCCTACTAAAAGTTGCCCATCTTTTGTAAATGCAACAACCGAAGGGAACATCTTTCCAGCAACTGTTGGTCCCTCAGCGCTGGGTATTATGATCGGTTTTCCACCTTCAACTATAGCTGCTGCTGAGTTTGTAGTTCCTAAATCAATACCTATTATTTTTTCTTTTTGCCCTTCGCTCATTTTAGATCACCATCATACCCCAACAACCACAACCGCTGGTTTAATAACTTTCCCGTTTTGCATATATCCTTTACTTAAAACTTTAATCACCTTGCCTTTTAATGTGTCGTCATCAACCTTTTGAGTATATGCTATGTGGTGATATCTTGGATCAAAGTTCTGATTCTGCGGATCTATTAGTGAAAAGCCAGATTCGTAAAGGGATTTTTGTAACTTTTCAATTATCATAGAAAAGCCTTTGACAAATTCATTATCATGGCCCAAACTTTTTAGAAGCGCTTCTTTAAAGTAGAATAATTCATTTATAGTTTCAGAAAGTTTTATAACGATATCAGCTTTTCCTTCCTCTCTGCACTCATTTAATATAGCCTCAGATCTTTTTTTAAAGTTCTCAAAGTCAGCCAAAAGATAAATGTAATCATTTCTAGCCTGAGCGCTTTCTTTATTTTTTTCATTTAACGCTTTTTTTAACCTTGCGATCACTTCGTTAGCTCTAGAAATATCTTCGATCATCTATGTTATGATTCGACTTTTGATTAAAAACTTTTATCAATAATGTTAAGAGCTTAAGCTGATTTGCTTAAAAGAAAAGAGTAAAAGCAAAAAAATCAAATATTAAGCATGGATGATAATGTTTATTTTGCAATCTCTGAAAACTCAAGGAACAAGGTTTTGGCGTTATCTAAAAGATTTGGGATAAAAATAAAGACCATTCAAATAGCAAGACAGGTTAAACTGCCATTTAATGTTTATTTTTACTTAAAAAATAACTTTGATTGGATAATTTTCACGTCTTCTTTTGGAGTCAAGGTTTTTTCTGAAAAAGTCATGAAAACGGGTGCTTTTCATCATATTTTGGATACAAAGTTTGCTGCAGTTGGCCCAGAAACTGCAAAAACTTTGAACGCTTACGGTTTTGGCGTTGATTTTATGCCTGAGCGATATACTACCGTTGAGCTGGCATTAAATATTCCAATAGCTCATAGATCTAAAATATTAACTGTTAGATCTAAGCTGGGAGACGAATCTTTAGAAAGAATATTAAAAGAAAGAGGATGCGAGGTGACTCGCTTGAATGCCTATTCTGAATTTATTCGAACTAGACCAATATCTTTCATAAAAAAGGATGATATTGTTGTTTTTGGCAGCAGTTTCATATTAGAATCGTTCACCAAGCTCTTAAGAAATGTAAAGCCGCAAGAAATTTTTGCTATTCCCATAGGACCAAAAACGTTATTAAAGGCAATAGAGCTAGGTTACAAGATAAGAGGAAACGTAAAGACTTATACATACGAAGGTGTATTTGAAACTTTGAGGTAATGACAAATGTATTATGATATTTTCCCAAGAATAAGAGAAAGAAGGCTCCGCAGAACGCAGAAAATAAGAGATTTAGTTGCTGAGGTCAGCTTAAATAAAAGCAATTTGATTCAACCTATATTTGTATATCCTGGAGAAAACGGCATTGAAGAAATAAAAAGCATGCCGGGCATTTATAGGATGACTATAGACAGGTCATTAAAGTTTATAGGAGAAGGCTTGGCATCAGGCATAAATGCTTATTTGCTTTTTGGCATCCCTTCTCATAAAGATGAAATGGGCACTGAAGCATATGATGAGGAAGGTATTATACCTAGAGCTGTAAGGGCCATCAAAAAAGAATATCCTGATGCAATAGTAATAACAGATGTTTGTATGTGCGAATATACCTCACATGGACACTGCGGCATAATTGTTGACGGGAAGGTTGATAATGACGTAACCTTATCTTATCTTGCAAAAACAGCAGTTGTATATGCTAAAGCGGGAGCAGACATAGTAGCGCCAAGTTCTATGATGGATGGACAAGTTAAAGCGATAAGGGAAGCCCTCGACGAAAATAACTTTAAAGAAACAATCATAATGTCCTATTCATCTAAATTTGCTTCCTCGCTTTATGGTCCATTTAGGGAAGCTGCAGATTCAAAACCGCAGTTCGGTGATCGTAAATCGTATCAAATGGATTATAGGAGCGCAAGAACTGCGTTGAGAGAAATCGAACTGGACATAAAGGAAGGTGCCGATATCGTTATGGTTAAGCCAGCCATGTTTTATATGGATATAATATCAAAAGCCAAAGAGAAATTTTTAGTACCTATAGCTGTTTACAGCGTAAGCGGAGAATATAGCATGATAAAGGCTACCGCTGAAAAAGGATGGATAGATGAAGATCAGGTACTTTTAGAGTACATGCTTTCTTTAAAAAGAGCCGGTGCCGATATGATAATAACCTATTATGCAAGGCGTTTAGCAGATTTAATAAGGTGAATTTTCATGCAACTTAAAGGTTCTGAGGCCCTTTATAAAAGGGCTGAAAAAATATTAGTTGGAGGTGTAGATAGCCCCGTTAGAGCTTTTAGAAGCGTTGGCGGTAATCCTTTATTTATTAAAAAAGCCAAGGGTTCAAAAATATATGATGTTGACGGTAATGAGTATATAGATTATGTATCTTCATGGGGAGCAATAATACTCGGGCATGCAGATGAAGATGTTTTGCGCGCGATTTATGAGGCTTCCAGTAATGGAACCAGTTTTGGATTTACCAATCCTTATGAGGTGGAGCTTGCAGAAGCTATAAGCGAGAGAATAAAAAATGCCGAAATGGTAAGGTTTGTTAACTCTGGGACAGAAGCTGCTATGACCTCTCTGAGATTAGCTAGAGGCTACACACATAGGAAAAAGATAATAAAGTTTGTTGGTAATTACCACGGGCATTTTGATCCTTTTTTAGTAAAGGCTGGATCAGGCTTGGCAACTTATTCTCTGTCTTCATCCGAGGGAACAACTGAAGGTTGCATAGCAGATACATTATTAGTAGACTACAATGATATAAATTCTGTTATAGATGTTTCTGAAAAAAATAAAAACGATTTGGCCGCCATTATAGTCGAACCTGTTGCAGGAAACATGGGCGTTGTTAAGCCTGATTTGAGCTTTTTAAAAACTTTAAGAGACATCTGTGATAAGCTAGGATGCGTGTTAATTTTTGATGAAGTCATTACGGGATTTAGAGTTTCTTATGGGGGCGCCCAAGAACTCTATAAAATTGTACCTGATTTGACTTTGCTTGGAAAAATTGTTGGGGGAGGGTTTCCGCTTGCAGCTGTAACAGGAAAAAAAGAAATAATGAAAAAACTGAGCCCAGTTGGGGCTGTTTATCAGGCAGGAACTCTAGCAGGGAATCCGGTAGCAACAGCTGCAGGGTTGGCAACCTTAAAAAAATTAACACGAGACAAATATGAAAAACTTGAAGATTATGGCCAAAGATTGGAGGACGGGTTAAATAACATATTGACGGACTTGAACATAAAAGGTGTAGTAAACAGGGTTGGATCTATGTTTTCGATATTTTTTAATACAGAAACAGTAAAAAAATATAATGATATAAAAAGTATTAATAAGTTTCCTGAATTCTTCTGGAAACTTATTCAGAAAGGGGTTTTAATACCTCCTTCCCAATATGAAAGCATGTTCTTTACTCTTTCTCATAACGAAGAAGATTTAAAAAGGACATTGGAGGCATTCAGAGCGGCTATGAATGTGCTTACTTATGAGTGAAAATATCTCTTTTTTATTAACTAAAGGTAAAAATATACCTGTGTGGTTTATGAGACAAGCAGGACGGCACATGCCTAAGTTTAAAGAAATAGTAGGCAAAAAATGGATCACTGACATTGTAAAAAACCCCGAACTTGCGGCTGAGATAGCTGCTGAACCGGTTTTTTTACTGGGGGTTGATGCTTCAATAATATTCATGGATATTACCACTCCTTTTGAATTTATGGGCTTTAATTTTAAGTTTGCAGAAGGCAAAGGACCAATCTATCTGGACGATTTGAATAAGCTGTACAAAGAAGAGTTTGATGGACAAGTAGAAAAATGGGAACCAATAAAAGAGCAGATTAGAATTCTTAAAAAAATGAAGCTTAATGTTATAGGTTTTGGAGCAGGGCCTTTTACTCTTATGACGTATTTTCTTAATGACGATCATAAAGACAGACTAAAAACAAAAGAATTTCTGAAAGATGATATGCAGAAAAAATTGTCTCCTCTTGCAAACTTTCTTGTTGAACAAGCTAAGTTTCAGTTCAAAAGCGGCTCAGATGCATTTCAAATTTTTGATAGTTGGGCCGGCAGCTTATCAGGACATATGCTTGAGATTTATAGCAAAATCTTAAAAAAAATATTTGAAGATTTAAAAGGATATTCAAAAAGAATAATTTATTTCTGTAGAAATTGTAATGCCTTGCTCTACAATTTAGCTTCAACAAACTATAATGGCTACTTAAGTATAGACTGGAACTGTGAACCAAAAGTAATATACAACATTTTTAAGGGCAACATTGGTTTACAGGGAAATTTAGACCCATTTTACGCCTATTTGGGAGGTAACTCTATGTTTGAGGAAGCTAAAAGAGTTCTTAGCTCAATTCCAGATTACAATAATTACATCTTTAATTTAGGCCACGGTGTGTTACCCGGAACTCCTGTTCAAAATTTGAAGGACCTTGTAAATTTTATAAAAAATTGGAAAAAATGAGCACGTGTTTTTTTGATTTTGGTTATCCTAGAAACGTTTCCGAAATCGAACTCATGCTAAAAAAATTAAAACATGGATCGCGCGATGAAGCCTTAAAGATTTATGTAAAAACTGGTTTTTTTGATGTGCCAGCATTATACAATAATCTTTTGAAAGATGCTTTAGAAAGTGGAAAGGCAGAACTTGGTTACCTTTATCTTCCACCTTATTTAACTGATTTAAAGAACTGTATGAGGTATGTCTCCTTGATACCATTCATCTCCTCCAGCACTCAAATATATCTTAAAAGTCTTGGAATAAATGAAGTATTAGAATTAGGGAAAAGCGAAACTTTTATTAAGACATGGAGCAACAAAATACTTAAAGAAACTTACGATAATAGAATTTCTCTCATCTTCCACAGCGCGCCTATAAATGACACTAATTATAAGAGCAAAATTGATGATTTCATAGCTAAACTTGAAAAATACACTAATAAAGAATTGATGCCTTGCTACGTAAGCGTTAGAAATTCTTGGATGGGACCCCCTTTAAGCGAGTGCTATAAGGTTGAAAAAACTTTTGCCTTAACAGGCTTTTTATTAGAAAATGCTGAGACAATTTATGAAATGCCTGATGCTGATATAAAGGTGCTTAAACTAAATTTGAATGAAATAAAGCTGCTGTTATATAATTTTATTTAGTTTTAGCGAAGCAAAAGTTATTTAATGTATCAAAATCATTTCTGACTTCCTCCCCGCCCCTAGAATGGGCGAGGTTTTCATCTTTCTGTAAAGAGCTATATTTTATATTAACGCTAGGTTCGCACATAACTTCTGTTAACTTAGTAAAAACTATTATCATACGCCTTTTACATAAGTTGCATAAATTAATCTCTTTGGTATACTATCACTTTAATTATTAAGAAATGCATTTGCATTTATTTAGTAAACTACCATGACATGGCTGCCAGGGCTTCTCGGTTCATTGACACGCTTGCTTTCACGTATGAAATACTTTCATGTGCTCCAGCTTCGATGTAGAGGCGCGATAATCTCGAACGTTTTATCTGCGTCCAAAAGCAATCTCGATGTGCATTTTTATTTGGTTATAAATGCATTTTATAAGTGGGCTATCCATAGCTACCTCACAGAAGAGAACTTTTGTCCCCTTAACCCTCTTTAGAGTTAAAACACAAATATTTTTTAAGGTTAGGTTTTAAAAATTTAATTCTGTTACATTGATTTTAACTAAAATATAATTTTATTTTTTATGCGTTCATAACCATATATGTTGTTCATAAAAAACTGCACGCGCTTAAATGCTACAAACTATATTTTTCCCAATTATCCTTTTTTCTATCGTATTCTTTCCTATCATAAATTGGTTTTGCGGGAACGCCTATAACTACAATCTCATCGGGCACGTCTTTAGTGACAACGGCTCCCATACCTACAACTGCTCTTTTACCAATTTTAACACCGGCCTTTATTACTGCCCTTCCCCCAATAACTGCGCCGTCTTCGATCTTTACTCCAATAAGTCTTTTACTTGGGGGATATGGGTCATTAGTAATAACTGCAGCTGGTCCAATAAATACATCGTTTCCAATTTCTGTTAAGGGCGCTATGTAAACCAAACCTTCTATTCTTACGTTATTACCAATTTTAACTTTATAATCTACATGAGCTAGAGACCCGATTACAACGTTATCACCTATAACCGTGTTGTCCCCTACGTACGCAAAATTCCATATTTTAACGTTTTTCCCTAATTTTACATTTTTTCCAATAAAGTTTATCGGTTCCATTGTATATTTTTGTATAATTGTATTTTTATATTTTTACCTAAAGTGCAGTATT
>DAXX01000050.1 GCA_002506605.1 Thaumarchaeota archaeon UBA160 | reverse complement strand
CGTAGAAAGCCTGATGGTTGGCAACGGCACGATCATACAGGCATCTGTTTCGCTCTATCCAAATTCCACTTACTGGACGGTCGCTGGCATGTATGTGCCAAACCCAGAATCTTATCCCCAGAAATATATAATGCAGCAGCACTTTGGAAAGATAATCGCGGGCAGCCTCATTTCTATATCATTTAACATTACACATAAGGGCTGGGCTTATTCAGTTTTTGATTATAACAGCTCAAAAGTTTTCATCAGCATGTTGCCGGTTTATGGATTACCTGTCAACGGACCTCAGTACATAATAGCTTTTGAATCTTACTCATATAACTCTTCAGTTTTTGAAAACATGGGCAGAGCTAATCTTTATGCTATATTTGCTAACGGGCAAAAAATAGTAAAAGGCCCTGAGGTTTACACAAGCTGGTCTGAAAGCATAACGCCTCTCTTTTTAGTTGGCGGGCAGAACCCTCCTTCGTTTATCGCGATATACTCAGAAAACGGTTCATATATAATAACTTACGTAAGCAGCTGGGTTGAGTATAAATCGAGCTCGTTTAGCTATTCTTATACCATGATCTTTGGACTTTTTGCAGCAGCTCTCATAAACGTGGTATACTTAGCGTTAGCTCTTAAAAAGCTTAGAAAGAAACGTTTCTAGCGTGAACCACCCCAACCTCACGGTTTCAGCTTTTTTCTTCATTCAAAGAGGCTCGAGATATTTGATCGTTGAGCTTTCGTCCGCGAGCTATTCACCTGCTTTTCACATGCAAATCCCTTTCGGGCAGCAATCATACATACCGATTTTATAGTATTTTTCTGTGCCCTTTCATGAATGAATGTGCTATCCATCAACCTTACGAAAGATAAATTTTGCTCCTAGACCCTATAAAGTTAAAGGTTACCAGTTTAAAGATAAGAGTGATGACCTATCTCAGGAAGGTCCTTAAGATCGGCAATTCATCCTTATTTATAACCCTTCCAAAACCGTGGTGTAAAAAGTTCAGCATAGACGAGGGTGACTTCGTTGAAGCCCTTGAGTCATCAACCGGTGAGCTCATTCTCGTGCCAAGAAAAAACGAGGGGGCTGAAAAGATTTTCTTTATAAATTTAGGGGAATTACAGAGAAAGTATGTTGAAAAGGTTATTTCATACGCATACATAAACGGTTATACTAAGCTAAGGGCCTCATACAGAAGCAAAAAGGACCTTGAGGATCTCAAAAGCCTGATAGAATCAAAGTTCATGGGCTTGATACTCGTTTCTGAAAGCGATGATGAAGCGGTATTTTCTTTTGCTCTAGATATAAATCAGGTTGACTTTTTTGAAATAGTTAGGCGGATGGACAGAATAACGAGCTTTATGATAGATTCCATAGCTGACAAAGAAAAGGTGAAAGCTATGGATTCAGAAGTTGACAAGCTTTACTTTCTGCTAATCAGAATGCTGAGGATGGGGCTCACAGACTCTATGATAGCTAGAAAGCTCATGCTGAGCCCTGTACAGTTCTTAGACTACAGGCTTGTTCTGCACTTCATAGAAACTATAGGCGATGAGCTTGCGTCAATAGCTGGAAGAGCGAACAGAAGCTATCTTGAATCTGTAAAAAAGTTAAAGGAAATGTCAATAAAGGCTTTCTTAGGAGACAGAAAGATAAAGCCAGCTGACATTGAAGAGGCCTCAAAAGAAGCTTATTCAGCCCTTGTTTCTGTAAATCCAGATTTAGCCCTGAGCATATCTAGGATCATAGAAATGGCAAAAGACATAGCAGACCTTTCAGAAACCTTATATTTACTTTAAAATTTCTTACATATATGCTTGAAGAATGGAGGATTAATGAGGGCAATTACGTGCTGCTGGTTCACAAGAACAAGAGCTGGCTTTTAAAAGTAAAAAAGGATCAAAAATTTCAAACACATGTCTCAACAATAAATCTTTCTGATCTTATAGGGAAAGAATACGGCCAGAGAACGCAGGACGGTCTCTATTATGTATTTAAACCAACGCTCATAGATCACGTTATGAAGTTTGAAAGAGGAACTCAGATAGTTTACCCTAAGGACGCCGCTTACACAATTTTAAGGATGAACATAGGTCCTGGAAGCAGGGTTTTGGAGCTCGGAACAGGCAGTGGAGCAATGACAGCTTTTATAGCCAACTTCGTAAGGCCTGAAGGGGTGGTTCAAACTTTTGATGTTAATGAAGAATACATTGAAATAGCAAAAAAGAACATTGAGAAGGCAGGACTCTCTAAATACGTTAAGTTTGGGCTTTTTACAGAAAAGCTCGAAGAAAATTACTACGATGCCGCTTTTGTTGATGTAGGAGATCCTTGGAAGCTCGTCGACTTAGTCTGGAAATCAATTAAGCCAGGTTCTATAGCAGCTTTTCTTTTGCCAACATACAACCAGTTGGAAAAGCTTTACAACAGCTTTGAAAAAAAGTTTTATCCAGAAGAGACTGTAGAAATAATGATAAGGAGGTTGCAGGTTGCCGAAAACCGGACAAGGCCTCAGAACTTTATAGCTGGGCACACAGCTTTTCTCACTTATTGCAGAAAGATTATTTGAAAATTTTATGTTGAAATTTTCTTTATCAAATCTCTTCCGCGCTTGACTGATCTTTTAATAATTTCATCTTCATTTACAGTTAATACTTTTCGATCTTTTACAATTAGCTTGCCGTCTACTATTACATCTCTTACGTTGCCTGGATGGGCTGAAAAAACTACTTGCGAAAGAACGTTNNTTATCATAGATCGGGTTCATGTTTGGGGCCTTAGCATCGATGAGAACAATGTCTGCAAGATAACCCTCTCTTATTTCTCCTGATTTCATTTTTAAAGCTTTGCTGCCATTTACGGTTGCCATTTTAAAAACTTCGTGAGCTTTCATTATTTGAGCGTTTTCATATAAAACCCTCTGCATTAAGGATGCAACCTTCATCTCTTGGAAAATATCTATTCTATTGTTTTCCTTGACACCATCAGTTCCAAGCCCTACATTAATACCAAGCCTGATCATCTCAGGAACTGGTGCGACTCCTGAGGCAAGCTTCATGTTGCTTACAGGATTATGAGAAACGCTTACTCCAACTTCTGCCATGTATCTTAATTCTTCTGGAGTAGGCCAAACGCAATGTGCAAGTATTAAGTTTGAACCTAGCATCCCAAATTGTTTAAAAACGCTCAAAGGCCTCTTTCCAAACATTTTTACTACGTTATCTAAAAACTCCAGCGTTTCAAACTCATGAGTATGAATTCCTGTATTGTACTCTGAAGCTAGCTTTGACATTGCTTCAAGACAGCTCTCCGTGCAATAAGATAGGTGCTCAAAACCAACCCAGACCCTTGCCGTACCGTGAAACTCATGCAGATTTTTAACATTTCTGGCTGTTTCTTCAACTTTTTCAAAATAATCATAGACATCAGAAGTATATGGGGCTATGGTTGTTCTTATACCGATTTTATTTGCAACCTTTACACCCTTTTCTGGGTACCTGTAAAGGTCAAGCACGTGAGTTATACCGCTCTTTATCATTTCCATGTATGAAAGACCATAATCGGCTTCAGCGTCTTCAGGCGTCAAAACTTTATGCGCTGGGTTTACATACCTTTCTAGCCACTCTGAAAGCCTGAGATCCTCGGCCAAACCCCTTATTGCTGTAGGTCCAGAGTGAAAATGTAGATTTATGAGCCCAGGTATCGCTATCAGGTCCTTTCCATCTATTATTTTGTCAAACTTTGAGAACCTGTTTTCATCGTCTGCTTCGCCAACCTTTGCTATATAATTTTTTTCTATAAATATTGAAGCCCGTTTCTGAATTAAAACATCGTTGACATAAGTTATAATAAAGACGTCCTTTATAGCTATCCTATCTTCCATATAAACTGGTAGAGCATGATAAATATAAAGGTTTGAATCATTAAATTTTAAAAGTCAAAAAGTTGTCAAGAGTTTAATTATTCCCCAGCCAACCAAACCTTCATAGAAAAGCTGTGCAGCAAAACCAGCAACTATTATGCTAAAAAGCCTTGAGAACGCTGTGACGCCGTTCTTTCCGAGTATCTTAAGTATGTTCTCAGAATATTTAAGAATCAACGATGCTAAAGCTGCTATTATAACTAGTGCTATTATCAGCTCAGAAAGAGGTATTGTGTTTGATAGTATTATGAGAGTGGCCACTGTTCCTGGTCCCACAAGCAACGGTGAAGCCAAAGGCACTATTGCGGCTTCCTTTGGATCCAATGTAAGAGATCTAGAGCCTTCACCCATAGTATCTATAGCTATTATCATGAGCAGAACACCTCCCCCTATCATGAAACTATAAACGCTTACACCAAATAGCTTCAGCATTTCGTTGCCGATTAGCGCAAAAAAGAAGAGCAGGACAGTCATAGAAACAACAACCGTTGACCACAGAACGTTCCTTTCTTTTGGTTCAAGCTTGTTCAGAAAATAAAGGTAAAACGGCATGGCCCCCACTGGATCCATGATAGCAAAAAGCTGTACCGTTATAGTTATTGTACCAAGCAACGATGGTCTTTCAAATAACCCTTTTGCTCCTGTAAATGCCACCTTAATTGCTATCAGAACAAGAAAAAACAGTACTATGTATATGTACTTTCTTATATTGATTATCCTTCTGGCTACATTGTGCGCTGACAACGCTTATAGATAGATTGATTAGGTTTTTAAAATGTTATTTAAGTTCCGAAGAACGCATATGTTATGAAATCGATATAAAAGGATTGGGAAAGTTTTTTAAACACGAGCTTTGAGAGCATGCTATGCCTTATACGATCACGGACAAGATTTGGGAAGCTCACGAGATAGCAAAAGAGGATGAATTTTCACTTCTCTATATTGACAGGCACCTCACTCATGAAGTGACATCACCGGTTGCTTTTAGCGATATGAAATATAAAGGATATAAAGTTAGACGCCCTGATCTCTCGCTGGCTGTCATGGATCATAATGTGCCAACCGATTCTAAAGAGAATCCAACTATAGACGAGCTTTCTGAAAAGCAGATGGAAGCGCTGTGGAACAATTCGAGGACCTTTAACGTACCTCTGCTAGATTTCTACAGCCCTTACCAAGGAATAATCCATGTTGTAGGCCCTGAACTAGGTTTTTCTCTCCCTGGGCTTACCATAGCTGCAGGAGATAGTCATACGAGCACGCATGGGGCTCTGGGCGCGTTAGCCTTTGGAATAGGAACTTCGGAGGTTGAGCATGTTTTTGTAACTCAAACACTCTGGATAAAAAAACCAAAACAATTTAGGATTAAAATAAATGGTAACATGAAAAAAGGGGTAAGCGCTAAAGATCTGGCACTTTACATTATAGGAAAGATAGGAACAGGAGGCGCGATAGGACATATTATAGAGTACTCAGGAGAAACTGTATCTGAGATCAATGTTGAGGGAAGGATGACGCTGTGCAACATGTCCATCGAAGCTGGAGCGAGGAGCGCAATAATAGAACCAGATGATAAGGTTTTTTCTTACATAAAAGATGCTCCACTTGCTCCAAAAGGTCAAGATTGGGAAGATGCCGTTAAATATTGGAAAAATCTAAAGAGCGATCCAAACGCAAAATACGATAAAGAACTAGAGATAGATGCTGGCTCTGTAAAGCCTATGGTGACGTGGGGCACAAATCCTTCAATGGTCGCTCCAGTTGATGGATATGTGCCTTATCCAGAGGAAGTTAAAGATGAAAGCCTAAGAAACGAGTACGAAAGGGCGTTAAAATACATGGAACTTAAGCCAGGGCAGAAGATAACCGACATAAGCGTTGATTACGTTTTTATAGGGTCATGCACAAACGCTAGGCTCTCCGACCTTATAGAAGCGGCTAAAGTTCTTAAAGGCAAAAAGGTGAACAGAAGCGTCAGAGCTTTAGTTGTGCCGGGATCTGAGTGGGTTAAGAGGAAAGCTGAAAGGATCGGTATACATAAGATCTTCATAGATGCCGGTTTTGAATGGAGGCATTCAGGATGCAGCATGTGCATCGCTATGAATTCTGACAGGCTGCCCCCAGGAAAAAGGTCAGCCTCAACTTCAAACAGAAACTTTGAAAACAGGCAGGGGCCTGGTGGCAGGACCCACCTCGTGAGTCCAGCTATGGCTGCCGCGGCTGCCGTATTCGGTCACTTTGTTGACCTTGCAGATGTTGAAATAGCGGAGGTAATGTAAAATGCAAGAAAAGATACAGGGCAAAGCCATACCATTACCTCTGGATAATGTTGACACCGATCAGATTATCCCTGCACAATACCTAAGACTTTTAGAAAAGAAAGGATTGGGTAAGTACCTGTTTTACAGATGGAGATACGACGAATCAGGAAAGCCTAAGAAAGATTTTGTTCTCAACGATCCTAAATTTAAGGATGGAAGCGTGTTAGTTGCGAGAAAAAATTTTGGCATAGGGTCTTCCAGAGAGAACGCTGTGTGGGCTCTAACCGATTATGGAATAAAGGCTGTTTTGGCAGAATCATTTGGAGATATATTTTACGGAAACTCTATAAAAAATGGGCTTGCGTGCATAAAGCTTGACAAAAAGATAATAGATGAAATTATAGAAAAATCAATGAACGGCAACCTATTTGTCACGATAGACCTTGCAAACAGGAAAGTGATCTATGAAGGTAAAGAAGTTAGCTTTGAAATAGAAGAGTATGCAAGAAGAAGGCTTATAAGCGGACAGTCTGAAATAGATTACACCCTATCTCATTACTTAGATAAAATAGAAGAATATGAAAAGAACGTTAAGAGCTTCATGAAAACAAATATTAATGAGACGTTAAAAAAGCTTCTAGAAGGTTAGTAGCCATAAAGGTACTCTACCTTTCTTCTTATTTCTATTATTTCTTTTAGAACCTGCTTATCCTCTTCAGGCAGTTCCGAATCTTTAAGGACCTTCACTTCTTCCGCTGAAGGCAAAGTATAAAGAACTTCATCTTCCTTTATGTGTCTTCCAATTGTGACGTTCTTCATAGAAACCGCAGCTTCTTCTCCTTTCGAGAGCTTCTGTACGCTTTCGCCCTGAACCTGTATCTGTTCTATAGAGCCAACTTCTTCTCCCTTTTCATTCATTACCCTTACTTTTGGCTTTAAAATCCCCGCCAGGACCCTAATGCCAAATATTGCAGGGTTGCTTCTTCTGAAAATGTACCCTTTAAGCACTTGAAACTTTGCAGGATAAGTCAGCTTTTCAGTCTTCATCCTAAGATCTTTTTCCTTCTCCTGTTTCACATAATTCAAATAGTCCTGTATCAAATTGTACATAACTTTTCCAAAAAATACAGGAACCGTAGGATTTTCGACAAGTGACTTTTGGTTAAAGGCTAAAATCACGCCCAGATACTTATCGTTTTGTCTTACAAGCTGAGCCTCCATAACATCTTTTTTGGTAACAGGACCAATCTGTGCATATCTAATTGGTATGTTTGCCTGTTTAAGCAGATAGCTGAAAGCTTCAAGAGAGCCCAGCGTGTCAACTTTTACTATTATGCCAATTTGATCTGTCTTTATGGTAAGGCTTTTTAGTTCTTCTTCAATAATCTTAAAATAGTTTTTCTCTTCCTCTTCGTTGGTAACAACATATATAGGGGCTCCAGCTACTATACCCTCAGAATCCGAAACCAGCACGCTAACGCCAGCTGAAGCTTCAACGCTCTTTACGAACTTAAACTTGTCTCTAGGATCTCTCATTTCATCAAGAGGCTTAGGAAGGTAAATCCCCTTTATCTTTGTCGATTTGGCTCCAGTGTCAGTTCCGGTTACGATCTTATCGTTTACAGAGAGGATGCCATTTATCAGTATGACGTTTAGCACCGTTCCCATTCCTTCCTCTTCTTTTACTTCGATTATAATGCCTTTTCCAGGACCAGGCTTAAAGGCAAGTTTGTTTTTCATGAAATTCTGAACCAGCCCAAGAAGAACGGTCAAGAGTTCTGGAATGCCTTCGCCAGTTATTGCGCTTATTGGGACTAAAGATACCTGCTTCATAAAATTAGTAACCCTGTAAAACGCTTCACTTTCAAACCCTAGGCTCGAAAGCTGTCCCATTACAGTGTAAATCTTATCATCGAGTAATTTTTGAGTTGCTTTATCCTGCATGCTGAGATCTTTATCAAATGTAACCTCAGGATGAGGCCTCCAGCCAGCTATCAGATCTATTTTATTTAAAGCCACGAGAAAAGGCACCTTTTTTTCTTTTAGAATGTTTATGCTTTCAACAGTCTGCGGCTCAACGCCCTTTGTCAAGTCAATTACCACTATAGCTATATCTGCTGCTGATCCTCCTCTGTACCTCAGATTTGCAAAAGCTTCATGTCCTGGAGTGTCAATAAAAAGTATGCCTGGGATTTCAACTTTAATTCTAAATCTTTCGAGAAGCCCTCTTGAAAGCTTGACTAGCACATCAGCGGGGAAAAGGCTTGCCCCTATGTGCTGCGTTATACCGCCAGCCTCCTTTTCCTGTACTGCAGTTCCTCTTAATTTATCAAGTAATGAAGTTTTCCCAGCATCAACATGCCCTAAAACCACAACTATAGGTTCTCGGATTTTTTTAGCTATAGATTCCAACTTATCTCATTAGAGAGCTTATGATGTTAAAAATGTTTTGAAAAATATTGTTAAAGTTTAAATCTTCCATTTTATGAAATTTATGAAATGAAACACAGGGTTTACTATCATCCTGCTTGTTACACAAGCTACACGCTCATAAAAAATTTTAAAGAAATTAGAGACTATGCTGATCTTATAGATGTTTCAGAAGATCCAAGCTTAGCTATAGCTAAGAGAGTGCTTACTGTGCCTCTTATAGAGACTTCAGGGGTTTTCGTGTATGGCGGACCAATAGATATAGATCTTTCCATAAAGTATCTAAAAGGGGAAAATGTATCGTTTGAAATTAAAGAACCTTTGGAAAAGTTAGGCATCGCATTGGTTGACAGCGCAGCCGCGTCTTCTTTGGTGCTAGCTTCTGGTTCTATTAAGCCGTTGTTCAATTTTGAAGATTTTATAAAAGCCGCAACGGGTCTGAACTTTGATCCAGAGGGAGACAAAAAATTTCATGAACTTCGAGAACAGGCAATCGAACATGAAGATGAATTTATTGCAAACTGGGAAAGAAAGATGAACATAACGTTGGCTTACAACATAATAAGGGAAAGGCTTTACCTTGGTTTAAAGCCCGAAGTTGATGAGGAAGATGTTCTTGCATGGCTAGAAGCTAAAACAAGTTTCGGAAGGGTCGGCGTTCCTTATTTTGACAGGATTGATCGATTAAAAAAAGTTTCAAAGAATATATACGATTATATAGCCGAAAAGCAAGAAAAAATTAAAGATAAACTTACAAACGAAATAAACGAAATTAGATCGTTCTTTTTAAAGCACGATACATGATGACTTTTTTGTCTTCTTGTAGCTATGTCCTTAACATTTATCATGCGTTTCCTTGTATGCATATGAATAACTTTATTGTGAGCTTTTGTTAAGTTTATTTAATTGCTGTATAGATTAGAAAGCTTAGTCAGCTATAACATTATAGACAGTCTTCAATTTAAAGCGTTATAATAGAGTTAGCATTCTTGGTGAGACACGTTTCAATAAAAAATATTAAAAAATAATCATTAGGGCAAAACTACACTCTATTTCTGGCTTGGCTATCTTGCAAAATCCAAAATAAACCGCAATCGCTCAGCGCGTTCCTGCCCACGATAATTTTATAGCTAACAATTGTTTCCATTTTTAACAATTATATCTTTTAATGCAATATTATCTGTATCTATTTAATTTTTTATTAATACAAAAAAGAAAGATTAAAAATTTAATATCGAACATAAAAAATTGAAGCTTACGCGTAGCTTTGAGTTCCCCATTTATCAAGGGCCGCTTTGAGCTCTTTTGACTTTTCAGCATATTCTTGGAGCGGTATTTTCTTATTCCACGCATCTATAGCATCCCTTACAGCTTTCGCGCCTGCCCTTGGTCCCATCGGATGCCCAAGGACTCCGCCACCAACCTGTATAGCTATGTCAGCTCCAAGGGCGTCTAATAAGGGCGGAATAATTCCTGGGTGTAGACCTCCAGAACTTACCGGCATTATCGGTTTTAAGCCAGCCCAGTCCTGTTCAAAGTAAATATCTTCCTGTGGAACTTTGTCAAGGGTTATTTCTTCCTTTATCCTTATTACATCTGACTTCGTGCCTTCCATCTTACCTATTCCAGCTGTACCTATGTGCAGAAAGTCAACGCCGGCAAGCCTTGCAACCTTTGCTATCGATAGCATCGTTGCTCCATGGTCTGGAAGCTTCGTAAATGCAGCGTGGAAAGCTCTATGGGCATAAAGCGCAAGCCCTAGCTCTTCAGCTACTTCTCTCATAGTTTGCAATGCTGCCCAACCTGCAGTCAAAAAGTCTATCATTATGAATTCTCCGCCATAATCCTTAACCAGTTTTGCCCTTCTTTTCATCTCCTCAGTCTCAGATGTTACGTTTATCAAAGCTGACTTTCTTTCGCCGGTTTCCTTTTCAGCCTTGTCCCTGTATTTAAATACTTCTCTAACCCTATCTTCAAATTTTATGAATGGTTGGCTTGTTAGGTTTTCATCATCCTTTAGCAGATCTTCTCCTCCAAGCCATATTTCATAGCCTATCTTAGCATGCGTTTCAGCGCTTGGACTTAACTTTGGTTTTGGAACAGTTGCTATGATGGGTCTGTTTTCTTTTATCTTCAATATTTCTTTTGCTCCTTTGTGTCCGAACTGAGGCCCTTTAAAGCTCTTTATGTATTCTTTGGGAAACCTTATGTCAAGAATTTTTAGCCTCGCTACAGCCTTCATCCCATATATGTTGCCGAATACGCTTGAGAAAAGCTGAGGTATGCTGCCTAGTTCAAAAAGTTCTAAAGGGTATGTAACGTAGATCAGGTCGCCAGATATTTTATAAACTTTTGCCATCCTGTTTAGCGTGTCCTGAGTTACGGTTGTCAAAGTAGTCCACGTGCCAACGCTGCTTTCGCTTGCTATCCTTCCTGCAGCCTCCTCTATAGAATAACCTGGTGCTGGGGTCGCTTTAAAGAGAAGCTGAATTTCATCATCTGCTGGCTGTCTTTTCAGATCGATGAAATCCAGGTACCAATCAACCTTTTCTTCGCTCATAACAGATTAGAAAGTAAATTAGCATATTTAACCTTTTATTCTAAATATAGCATCATATTTTTAGATAATTGAGATAAGGTTGTAATATTAAAAGCGCACATGCAGTTTTTTGCACAACGCTGTTATATGGATCTAGAATCATTGAACAGTGAATTTGTTATTGTTCATTCCCTTCTGTCTTCTCCTCCTTTAAATACTCTCGTTATGTAAGCCTTTATCTGCCATATGTTTTCCTTTGTTTTTGCCGAAACGAGCACATGAGTTGTTTCAGGAGCTATTTTCCTGATGTGCCTGTAAGCGTTGAATAGATACCTTTCGTTCAAGCTGTTAAGCTCTTCAGGACTCTTAATTTCAATGTATTTCTTTATCTTTTCTGTATCCTGAGGACTCAAATCAATCTTGTTTATAGCATGAATTGTTGGAGCGTTTGTCCTTGCTGAAAGTATCCTTGCCATTATCTCCGCAGATATAAAATTTTGAAAATCAAACAACGCTATAATGTCCGAAAGAAAGAGCACCAGCTTGTTCTCCTTAGAAATGTTGTTTAGAAGGAATGGACCGCTCTGCCTGAACGTGAATATTTCAAGCTGTCCCGGCATATCTACAACGGCAAAGTCGAGATCAAAAGATTCAAGCACTGGCAGAAATGCATGCAGGTTGCCTGCGAGCAGATCCATCGCAAAAATAAGTGAGCCGTTGCTTCCTAAACCGTATTTTTCATATATTGTCTTTGAATCTATAAGTTCTCTAATGTCATAATCTGGAACATAAGGTATGGTTTCAGCAGATGGATCTAAGTTTACCCTAGCGACTCCCCAACCGTCTTCTTCAAGCGAATCAGATAGCACGCTGGTGATGAGAGATTTTCCGCTTCCGGCTAACCCTGTAACAAATATATAATTCACGCTTTGTATTTAATTTCCAAAAATATAACGATTATCGATGCAACAAATGGTAACAAATAAAATAGCTTGACAGCAGAGAGAGCCGCCAAAATCCCAAAGAAAACGTTGCTGAGCAGCTCGCCAAGACCTATGAAAGCATTATATATTATGTAACCGTCATACGAGCCTTTTGAACCAGTATTTAAGCTTTCATAAAGGAGCATCGCTGGAAGAGCTCCCTGTGAGATCCCTATGAGAGCTGCGGAAATTATATCAAGGCAGAAATTTCCAAATATCACGCTCAAAAATATGAGAAGAAACGCAAGCGAATATAGCGCAAAATATATTGCTTTTGAATTTTTCTTGTATTTTTCACTTAATAAAAATCTGATAATAAAAATGACAGTTGTGCTTAGTAGCATCAACGAGAGAACCGCTATGTAACCGGCCTTAATTCCTACATAAAGGTAGTAATAGATGTAAGTTGTAAAGGAAATCCATGATAAGGCATTTCCTGTTATGTTGTAAGAAAACTTCAAACTGTTGATGACGCTACTGAAAAGGTGCTTTACGCTTAAGTTTCCTAAATTATGTTCTTCTGGTTTGCTGATTAGCATTGATGTAATGAGAATTATAGATAACGCCAAAATGATAAACCCAACGTTTATTATTATGTTAAAAAAACCAAAATAAAAGACCAAAACGGAAATTATAGCAGATATGAAAAGCCCTGCTCCCGTCCCCCGCATATATTTAAGAATTCCTGAATATGAAGCCCTTACAAAGCTAAAGTAAGCATATTTACCTGTTAGAGCTGAAATAATGGCTGAAAGTATGATGAGAAGTATTGCAAAAAAGTATCTCGAACTAAAGATCATGAGGATTGAAGTTAAGAGAAAAATAAATTCAATACAAAAGCTGTGGTTTTTAAAGAAGTATGGCAAAAACATGCCGACTCCTGCTGAAATCCAAAATATAACAATGAAAGCCCAGTAAATCAGACCTGCTGCCCTTATATAATAAACTAGATATACGGGAAAAAATATTTGCAGAAAGTAGCTAGCTACTCTGAGCGAAAAACCCCTTATAAAATCAACAGATAGATTCATAGATCTTCTTCAGCTCTTCGCCTATTTTCTTTGGATCGTGCTTTATCTTTACCATTTTGCATGCCATTTTTGAGAAACTTTTCAACCTGTCTGGAGAGTTTATGAGACTTTCAAGCTTTTCTAAATAATCTTCTTCTGAATTGGCCAAATATCCATCCAAATTATTATCTATTATTTCAGCGAGAGAAGGAAGATTAGAAGCTATAACTGGAATGCCGTACGACAAAGCTTCTAAAACAGCAAGGCCGTAAGCTTCATCCCTCGAAGGATAAAGCAAAATATCAGACGTTTCATATATATCCTCTAGCTGTTTTCTTGAGAGACCTTCATAGTGCATTATCTTAGGGTGTTCAGGAATTGGAGCCTTTCCTACATAAGTGAACGTTACGTCGTTGCGCTTTTTTAGAATCTTTTCCATAGCTTTCAACGCTATATCTCCACCTTTTCTATAGTAATCTCTGCCCACAAAAAGCACATTTATGTTGTTGTGCTCTTTTTTGTTGCATTTGGCCTCAATGGGAGGAGGTATCAGGTGGACCAAGCTTTTTTCAACTCCATCGTTTACAAAGCCTTTCGCAGCGTGTTCGGTCCAAGTTATTACAGCCTGAGAATCGTTAAGTATCTTCGCTATCATTTCCACAATTTTTTGGCCGAAGCCGTTTCTCATCTTAAAATAATTGAAAATAAGCTGAGATGGAGACTGATCGTTTTCATGTATCCAGGGCTTCCTGTACCTATAAAATGTCCAAAAGAAAGCATGAACAAAGTCAAAATCGCCGTTTACAGCTGTCGCTCTCTGAAGCAATGCTTTAAGTAGCATATAAAGCGAAGTCATTGTATTAAAACTTAAATTCCTTACGTACCTAGATTGCGAAAGCTTATCTTCTTTAACCAAAAATTTATAGCCATCAACTCCATATTTTAACCTAAGTGCTGGACCGCTTTTTATTTTCCCAGTAATTGTATCTCTTTCAACAACGAACAGCACTTTTTTGTAATTCAACTACATAAATAGTTAAAGCATACGCTTATTTCTTTTACCTTAAAATGCTATCGGTTTTAGATATATTTTACTATTTTGACCTTATAAATAGATTTCCCTCTTCGATTGCAATGCTGATCAAATAAGATCACCTCGTAATGAAGGTACTCCATTTATACCTTTATGGACTCTAAACCAGTTATAAAATGTAAAGAATAGTCTCAGCTTTATGTTAGCGCTTTTATGCGAACTTTTTGCGTTTATTTTGTTGAAGAATGCTTAGTTTTTCTTTAATGTTTTGAAGAATCCTAATATTCAGATTCTCTTATCTAAAGTTTCGTGATAGCAATCAAGTAAAGTCCAAGCGCCTCAAACGTCCATGCGTACTAGGTGCCTCTTTCTAAAACGAATTTTGAGCTGTTTTTGCACTTCTTCAACACTCTTTTCAAAAAATTGCTTTAATGTATAGGGAATTTCTAAATATTAATCGCATGAAACGATAATCTTTCATTTTTATTAAATCGTTAATAACGTTTAATGCCAAAGCATGTTATGGATAATGGTAAATATTAT
>DAXX01000043.1 GCA_002506605.1 Thaumarchaeota archaeon UBA160 | reverse complement strand
CAAACTTGGCTTCAATCTATAGGGCGAGGATTGATATTTTGGGTTCGCGTCATGATGAACCGCTAAATGCAAACTTAATAAAGAAGGTAGAAAACTACAAAGCTACAACGTTCATTTATGTTGAAACGCACTCAGGACTGATAAATAAAATAAACGCTGTCTCTGAAATAGTTGAAGAGAAAGAACCATTGTTCATTGTTGATGCAGTTTCGGTTGTTGGAACTTTACCTATCAACCGCAAAACCCTGGGTGTTTATGTATGCGTAATGGTCGCCATTATGCTTTTAGTGTCATTCAGGCCTGGCTATAGTTGCTATGTCAAGAAGGACAAAAGAAGAATTAGTTGAAAGGAATTACACCGGTTATTACATGAACATTAAGGTCTAGGAGGATTCACTTTCACAAGTTTTTTCTTGCATGTTGGCGGTCAACAACGTTCTAGCTCTTAACAGGTTTCTTAAAGAGATTATATGAGAAGGGTTTGTCTTAGTCTATATGAGGCATAAAGCATCAAAGGAAGCTACAATAGAAGGCATAAAAGCCCTTGGTTTAACACCATTTGTTAAGGATGAAATGTTCTCAACGCCAGGAGTTACTGGAGCAAGTTCTCCTATAAGCTCTGAAAAGATCCTTAGCTTTGCATGGGAAAAGCTAGACGTCATGCTGAGCGCCATAGCATCTTGCAAATGCAATGTTATAGATATGGGACATATGGGCTATACTGCTCAGAGAAGGTTTGTAACAGAAGGCATATCCGCTTTGGGTCCGCTTTAAGGCTTAATGATGTTGATACCAAAGTAGTCAGAAAGTTTAATGAAACCTTTAATAAATATGATCTCTAGGCAGAGGTCTAAATATTTCTGAGAATTACGCGCTTAAACCTCATTAAAAGCCTAATTATAGGCCATTCTGCACGATAAGGAAGCTAACCGTCCACCCTTTCGCTTTAGCTATCGATCATTAGGCTTTTTAATACAGATGAATTAGGAATTGAAACGCCAGCATAAGCAAGCTGTCTTTCAAGTATTTTTAACTCTATATCATGATGGTATTTATAATCATTTAATGACCCTTCAACAAGCCCATAAGGGAGCCCAAGCAAAGCAGCATATGCAAAAGCATAGCTTTTCCTGTTTTTTTCATAAACCTCTATGCTTTTGTAGAAATCCTCCCTAAAAGAATCTATAACATTTTCTTTTAATGAGGTGTGAGCCGATAAAGTACAGCAATAGTGCTCCATTTCGCTGTAGCTGTAAGTTTCCTTTATTCCTTCAGCTTTGAGCATCCCTGCAAAAGGTTCCCAAATAGTTATTGTATCAGCCTTTCCTTTTAAGTACTCATTTACGGCTACTTTGGGATCGTCAAAATAACTTACTTGGGCTGGATCTCTGATTATAGAGTTGTTTGCAGCTGTTCTTAATATTAATTCCATAGTAGATAATCTGCTGCTAAGGGCTTTTGGTTTTTTGTCATTTGCATTGCTAAAAAGGTATCCGCCTCCTGATCCTGCGGGAGCGACGATCTTTACTGGAAAACCTGTATAAGCAAAGAAGATCTGAGAAACTATCGGTGAGATACCAAAATCTAATTTACCCATAATTAAATCTTTCATTACTTCAATTCCGCTATCATAAACTTTAACATTTAACTCAATCCCTCTATCTTTAACTATTTTTTTTAAAGGTATTATGTATCCATATTCAGAAGATCTTACTATCCCTAACCTTATAGAGCTTTCAGTTTCTTTGAGATAAGAGTTCAAAGAGACCAAATAGTTTTTTCCTATTTTCTGCCTGCTTATTAAATTTCTTTCTTCAAGATCTTTCAGAACTTCAGAAACCCTACTTTTTGACACGTTTAACGCTTTATATATGTTGCTCTGGAGCGTTTCTCCATTTTCTAACAGTTTAACTATATTTTTTTCTATATCTTTATTCATCTAAACAAAGTTCGCAAAAGTTAAATATTAATATTACCGAACATATGTTCGGAATTGGAAACTCATGGAATCGAGCAAATACCTAGTTACGAAAGACATGGCAAACCATTTTACCAGTTTACTTTGTGGTTTTCAAGCAACCTTACAGTTGCAGATTATGCATTGGGCGCTATACTTATCACTCTGGGATTATCTTGGACATGGATCTGGGTAGCTATAATAATCGGCAATATTTTTGGCGCTTTTTTAGTGGGCTATCTTGCCTCATACGGGCCGAGTTTTGGGCTTCCACAAATGATGGTGTCAAAGATGGTTTTTGGTAAAAAAGGAAACCTGCCTTTTTCTGTAGCACAATGGATAAGCACAATGGGCTGGTTTTCTGTAAACGCCATAATATCAGGCTATGTGCTTTATTATGCTTATCCATCCTTACCGCTTCCATTTTTTGTTTTCCTATCGGCTCTTTTACAAATAATAATAGCAGCTTTTGGATACGACGCGATACACAGGTCAGAGTATGTGCTTTCATATATTCTAGGCGCCTTCTTTACAATTGCACTTTTACTTGCAATATTTTCAAAACCCTCAATTCCATCATTTAATAGTTTTAATCCTCTTGGCTTTGCTGTAGCCCTTGCTACAGTCTTTAGTTATATCATGTCATGGGCACCTTATGCAAGCGATTACAGCAGGTATCTTCCTGACAAAGTTAGCAGAATGAAGATTATACTCTATGTAACCATTGGAGGGGCATTGGCTTCTGTATGGATGGAAGCTGTAGGTATGCTTGTGTCAATAGCTTTGGGAAACTACAGCGGTCTACCAACTGTTCTTTTAAGCTTTTTTGGCAGGTATGGAGCTTTTGCGATGGTTATATCCGTAATCATGATATTCCTCGGCGCTCTTTCGGCTAACGTGCTTAACCTCTATTCAAACTCGCTCAGCCTTTTGGCAATATATCAAAAAATTAATAGAAAAAATAGCATATTAATCGGTGCTGTAATAGGCATTGTGCTGGCTGTAATTGGAGGGCTTAACTTTATAGGTTATTTTGAAAGTTTTCTATATTTCTTAGATTATTGGATAACACCTTGGATAGGAGTACTTGCAGGAGCTTTAGTAACCAACAGCTTTTCAGTAAATAAAAGAGCTGATGTAAGGCTTCTCGTCGCCTATTTAATTTCGCTATTAGTATCAGTTCCGTTTATGAACCTTCAGGTTGCAACATCTGGAATGATAAACTTTATAGGACCTTTGGCTAGAGCTTTGGATGGGGCTGACATAAGCTATTTTATATCTTTCGGTCTTGGTCTTTTCCTTTCTTTAGCTTTTAATAAGCTTAAGAGCTAGCGCGATGTTAAATTTAGCTTTGTTACATTAAAGCCACCAATCGCAAAGACGCGAGCTTTCTGGATGAAGAAACAAGCCCCAATAAGCAGATTGGATAGTCCACTCAAGTTAAAAATCCTAGTTGCAATGGTAGAATTTTGATTAAGAAAACGAATACATTCAACTGACTCATTAGATTTTGTTTTAGTAAAACTAAATATATAGCGCGGAACATATAAAAATCCCTAAGGCGCAACTTGATATGTTTAATTGATCGGAGGTTAGCCACAAAATGAGCATGAAATTTCATTTAAGAAATGTCTGGCGTTTGCATAAGTTGTAGAAAAATTGGCTTTACCAATTCTCTAAAAAAGAAAAGAAGGATAAAAGCAGGATAAAGTAACAATGCTTTTGGCGATGCAGAGCGGCATGATAACTTATTATAGATCTCCAAGGGGACTCATTATATTTATTCAACATGCTAATACTTACGAATAATTTCCTTAGCTTAAAACATGTCATTTTTTCATAAAATTAATTATATAAAGCGGTTTTTGCTGATATTAAATTAACTATCTATTTTTTAAATTATTATTCAAATTTTACTACTTTTTGTCAATTATCAGATGATCGCCATAAAAAGACCAAAATCATTTTATCGTTAATTTTTTTAACAATAATATGGAATACATAAACTTAGGTAAAAGTGAGATAAAGGTTTCGAAGATAGGAATTGGAACTTGGCAAGCAAGCGGCGATGCTTGGGGACAAGATGTTTTAGATGAAAAAATAATTGAAGCTATAAAAAGGTCATACGAGTTAGGCGTGAACCTTGTAGATACTGCAGAAATCTATGGGAATGGACATTCAGAAACTGTTGTGGGCAAAGCGTTAAAAGAGATAGGCAGAGAAAAAATGATTGTGGCTACAAAAGTTGCAGGAGCCCACCTTAGACACGATGAACTGATCAAGTCTGCAGAAAACAGCATGAAGAGGTTAGGCATAAACTACATAGATCTTTATCAAATTCACTGGCCAGATCCGTGGGAACAGATACCTCTGAGGGAAACCATGAAAGCAATGGAAGAGCTTTACGTTCAGGGTAAGATAAGAGCGATAGGAGTCAGTAATTTTGCAGTTAGAGACCTTGAGGAAGCAAGGTCTTATCTTTCAAAGGCAGACATAGTTTCTAATCAAGTTCGCTATAATATGCTCCAAAGGGAGATCGAGGAGGAAGTTATGCCTTATTGCAGAAAAAACAACATTACTATTATAGCGTGGAGCCCCCTCGCTCAGGGCGCTCTTACAGGCAAGTACAACGCAGAAAATGTTCCAAGGGATCGAATAAGGAGCGGAAACGAGATCTTTAAGCCAGAAAATCTCATGCAAATAGAGCCACTTTTGAATGTTTTAAAAGAAATAGCAAAAAAGAACTACAAAACCATTTCTCAGGTAGCGCTTAACTGGGTCATATCTCATGAAGGAGTGATAGCAATACCAGGCGCAAAAACTCCAGAACAGGCTGAGGATAATGCGGGAGCCGTTGGGTGGAGGCTTTCTAATGAAGAGCTCAGGCTTATTGAGAAAGAGCTATCAAAGATCGACATAGATTATATGTAAATTTTTTTGAATA
>DAXX01000046.1 GCA_002506605.1 Thaumarchaeota archaeon UBA160 | reverse complement strand
CTAAACGCTAAAATTAACACTATATTCCAATGTTGAAAATATGATCGTAAACATCTTACATCAGCATTCAATCTTGTATAAATAAAAATTCCTGTCAATATCATTGCTTATATTGTCGCTCTTATAATATTGCGAACGCTAACGTGGATAGCTCAGCGAGCATTTTTAACAAAAAACATAGCTCAATAAAGATCTTTAATGAGGAAAGGAGATTATAAATTATATAACAAAGCTTGAATCTATTATAAGTCAAAGCCCAAGTATCTCTATTTTTTCAACAGAGTGCATAAGCCTGCTCCAGTAATTGCTTACCATTTTTTCTGCTTTCTCGTTAATTTCATTAATATCAATCTTAGTAAACTTGCCTTCTTTTAAAAGGATCTCTCCGTTAACGATTACAGTGTTCACGTCTTTGCCGTTTACAGAATTTACAAGATAACCATATGCTGAACCCTCGTTTAAAGGAGTGGGTATTACAGAAGGCTTTATTATGACAAGATCTGCAAGTTTTCCTTCTTCAATAGAACCTAGCTTATCTTGGATTCCTAGGGATTTTGCAGCATTTATTGTACTCATTTCAAGAACCTGCTGAAAATTCATTACTCTAGGATCAAGCTTATTCACTTTATGAATAAGGTATGTGGCCCTGATGTTTTCGAATGTATCAAAAACGTAGCCATCATTACCTATGCTTACGTTTATTCCAAGCCTAAGCATTTCAGGAACAGGAGCTATTCCAACAGCATTCAGCATGTTGCTGAGAGCATTATGAGCAACGGAAGTGCCAGTGTTTGCTATAAGGTTAAGTTCATCTTCATTTACCTGAACGGCGTGGGCAACAAGCGTCTTATTACCAAGAATTCTAAGATCATAAAGTCTTTCAAATGTCCTTTTACCATATCTTTCAAGATTGTGATAAAGGTCCCACTTGCCTTCTGAGGTATGAATTGTAATGGGTACAGAATATTTGTCCGAAAGCTCTTTACCAGCTTTTAAAAGATCATCATGAACCGTAAAGGAAGCATGTATGCTAACCATCCCATTCATTTTTTCATTTTTGATCTTCTTTATGTATCTCTCATTTTCTTTTAAACCTTGATATCCTTCTTCTTCATTTCTTCTTTGCGTAGCTTCAAAAGATATGAAACCTCTTATCCCAGCTTCAAGAACACCTTTTTCTATTTTGTCTAACACCCCAGTTATTGCATTGGGACCAGAAAAAGTGTCAGCAAACGTAGTTGTGCCTGATCTAAGAAGCTCTAGTGAAGCTGTAAGCGCGCTTATGTAAGCATCATCACTATTCATTGTTTCGTCCATTGGCCACCATATTCTTTGTAGGTTTTGAGTAAAATCACTAGGTGGCTTAAGCTTCAGCGGGGCACCTCTTAATAGTATACCGTAAAGGTGAGTATGCGAGCATATAAATCCCGGAGTAACTATTGAACCCTTAGCATCAATCTCCTCGTCAGCCTTTAATCTTGACGGGCCTCTTTCGATCTGAACGATCTTGTTATTTTCGATGAGGATTGAGCCCTTAAAAACTTCTCTTTTATCGTTCATGCTAACTATTATTCCATCATTAATTGCAACAGTTTTGTTCATATCATTTATTGCTAAAAATATATTTTTAACTTTATAGCATTTATAAAGCAAAAGAACTTTTATAGCACAGAATACGGATGACAAGTTTATTTATTATAAATGCCATCATTGTTTTTTAATTAGGATTGTTGTGCAGTACGGATATACTGCTTATTGATGATACTTCAGCATATAATGCGGATCAAAACATTTTATTACCGGATTGCAGTATAGCGTTATGAAGAAATTAACACAGTCCTGCGATTTTATGTTGACAATAATGTCTCGTTAAAACGCTGTAACGCTTTCTTTTAGAGTTCACGCTTAAAGACAGACATTTTTAAAGCGGAATGCAAAGATTAATTGACAACCTATAGCAGAGCTGAGAATGAATTAGACTACAACGAAGACACAGTATGAATGCTTAAAAACTACTGCATATAAGTTCGCTACAGCTGCTGTTGATGACAAGTTTACAATACCGGTTGCTCCTTTAGATGTGCAAAAAGCTTATAATAACTTTAGAAATTATTTAAAACGTAATATTGACAGCTTGGATGATCGTTCTTACTGGGTTGGTGAAAAAAGCTTTAATCCATGTAAAATTTAGGCATTAACGATTATTGCCAGCAAAAATTAAGGAGATTTTGGGACAGAGAGTTTTGCTACTCATCAGCCAATAACAAAGAGGCTTTTGATAAAAATTATCCACAAAAACGTTGCCAAAGTAGCGAATCTATCATAAAACAGGCTAAATCCTTCATCACGGAATAAAATTTCATCTTCCTAACTTACGTTATAGTTAAATCCTAATGATTATGAATAGTAAGGCTTTTAATAAAATATTACAAAATGCATAACTGCGATGCCGCATTGTTTTATACTAGATTGACCTAAGAGGTACGAAGATACAGCCTCCAAAACTTTCTTCTGCACCATTTTTCCATTTTCTTTTAAGCTCCTGATAGCCTTTATAACCTACGGGAGCAAGAACAAATCCGCCTTTCTTTACTTGCTTAAAAACATACTCAGGAATATTTTTAGCGGCTGCCATTATTACAGCCTTATCATATAGTTCTTCGTTAGAAAACATAGGAAAACCTTTGCTGCCGTCTGCAAAGACAGGTATTACATTATTGTATCTTTCAAGATTTTTACGAGCAAAAAGGTAAAGTTTGTAGTTGAGCTCGACGGTTAAAACTGATCCCGGATTAACAATCCTTGAAATTAATGCTGCACTGTATCCGCTTCCTGTACCAATCTCAAGTATATTCTCATATTTTTTGAGCTCTAAAGCTTCTAGCATAATAGCTATCATGCTTGGAGCTGATATAGTTTGACCCGTATCCCCAAGAGCCAAAGGCTCATCAACATAAGCAAGCTTTTCGCTGCCAGGCCAAACAAAATCCGCTCTATCGACATCTAAAAAAGCTTTAGCTACTTTTTCGCTTTTTATGTAGCCATCTCTAATTAACGAATCAACCAGTTGTGAGTTAGAGCTAAAACCACTGATCAAGGGAACTAGCTGCCGGCCTCTTTTTTATTCGGTTAAGAGCATTTTTCACTCTATCTATCGAAAAGTTCCGTTCATCGCACAAAAATTTTATCACGCCCTCTTCATCAGGTTGCTTCCACTCAAGCTGTTCTACATCTTTTACTTGAGGTTCAAGGAAGATCTTCCTGACCTCTGATAGAACTTCCTGGGGAAGAAACTCCTCAAGATTATCTATTTCTTTAATGTTTTCTATTTTACCATATTTTTTTACCAGCTTTAAGGCGGTTTTAGGTCCTATGCCTTTTATGCCCATGTTAAAGTCCGTACCAACAAGTATACCTATGTCAACAAGCTGCTCTCTAGTTATTCCATAAAACTTAAGTATTTTTTCAGTTTCAATTATTTCCGGAGATATTTCAACATAAATGTCCTTATTTGGAAGCTTCCTTTTACCGGATACAGTGAGATTTCTTACAAGCCGAGGAGATCCAAAAAGTAAAGAATCATAATCCTGAGATACAGAACCCCATGTAACTCCGCGTAAAGCCATATAAGCCGCTTGCGCTTCACCCTCTGATGGCGCGTCAACCCAGGGTACTCCCATAAGCTCAAGAAGCTTTTTAGAGTCATCTACCATATAGCTTTTAAGAAACGCTGCCCTAGTTGCATATTTTTTCATGAGTTCTTCATTTCCTTGTGCTTTTGCTTCTTCATACATCTTGAGAGCTTCTTCCCTTACTTTTCTTCTCTCTTCTATTTCTTTTGCCTTGAGTTCTGGCGACTTGCCATCAAAAACATAAACAACTTTCAGGCCTTTTTCTATAAAATTTACAGTTCTGTAAAAAAGACCACTAAGATGGCTCGTGATCCTTCCTTGCGAATCCATTAAAGGAGAACCGTCTTCTCCCCTTATAGTCGTAAGGAACTGATAAAGCGCATTATAGGCATCTATAGAAAGCTTTTTGCCGTTCAAGTTATCTAACTGAATTTCTTGCTTTAAATTGTCCTCTATTAATGGTGATAAATCTACTCCCATATTTTTTATTAGAAAATATCTAAGATTTATCTTTTAAAGTTTAATATAACATATATAATATTATAAACAGGTTTTGAAAAAATAAAAGTTAAACGTTTTTATTTTCAACGCTTAATGTAAGCTATATGTGTTTTTCTATCATTATTTTGGCCGGAGGAAAATCTAGCAGGTTCGGAAGCGATAAGCTTATTTATAAATATAAAGATAAAAGCTTGGTTGAATGGGTTGCAGATGCTGCTATTAAAAGCGGCTCAGATGACATAATCATGGCTGTAAAGGAAATTAAAGATAGCTACGTAGAAATTGCCCAGAGGTTTAATATTAAAATAGTAAAAGATAAAATTAAAGACTTTACTCCACTTGCTGGCATCTGTAGCGGAGCTGAAGTTGCAAAAAATCAAAACATACTGATTATTTCTGGAGACTCTCCTCTCGTATCTCCAAACTTTTTTATCTTGATTAACTCTTACTTGAACACAATAGCATCTGACGCTGCAGTCCCGCTTTGGCCAGATGGAAGTGTAGAAGTCATACATGCTGGATATAAAAAACACTCTTTACTAAAAGCGTGCAAAAAAATGATAAACGTAAAGGATTATGAAGTTAAAAGAATTTTGATTTATGTTGGCAGTGTATACTTTGTATCTGCCGAACAAATTGATAAAAATTCTCTTATCGATATTGATTCTTTAAAAGATTTGGAAAAATTAACTTAAAGACCTGAAACTTCTCCGCCTTCTACTGGACCTTGCGTCTCTTTTCCTTCTAGCGCATCAAATAGGTAATTTAAGAATTGAGCTTCTGGTACTGCCCCTATAAAAACATATGACCCGTTTATTACTATATGAGGAACTGACATAACTCCATATTCGTTAGCAAGCTCTTCAAACTCGAGCGCTTCAACCATATCTGCCTTTATCCTTGGATTAACCATTGAAAATTGATGAGCAATCCTTACAGCTCTCGGACAATAAGGACATGAAGGTGTCACAAATACTTGTATTTTTACATCTCTATCAACAGTTTTAAGCTTGTTTATGGTGCTGGGCGCAAGCCTTGTTGAATTCCTGCTCACATCTATTATATCATCTATGAAGGCATTAAACTCATATCCTGCAGGTATGCCGTAAAAGTGAAAATTGTACCTTGTGCCATTTGAAAAACCTATAGCAGGAGCCATTTCAACATTGTATTCTTTTGCTTTTTCTTGATTTTCATCAAAATCATATATTTCATAGCTTAATCTTTGATCTAACGATGTTACTTCTTTTGCAAGTTCAACTAGCTCATTGCAGTATTCACAGTTTTCTTTCTTTGTAAAAACTGCAAGAGTTACGTGGTTTTGAAGCCTCTTTGAAAAAACCTCTTTCAATACTGCCTGATCGTCTTCTGATATTAGGCTCATACTCATACACCTAGAGCCCGTAATATATTAACTTCTATCAACTTTTTTGGGAGCGCTCCGACTATCTGGTCTACAAGTTGCCCGTTCTTAAAGATCAAAAGAGTTGGTATACTCATAATGCCGTACTGCATAGCTGTTAGTTGGTTCTCGTCAACGTTAAGTTTGGCAAAAGCTATTTTGCCCCTGTACTTTTTTGCGAGCTCGTCTACAATTGGCGATACAACCCTACATGGATAGCACCATTCAGCCCAACAGTCGACAACTACGTTCTCATTTTTTGATATAAAGTCATCAAATGTATCATCAGTTAACGTGACAGGCTCATCATAAGATTGAATACTAGACATTTGCGACATTAGCTTTTTCAATAATTTCTGTTTTATAAGTTCTTCATCGTCAACTGAAGTCATAAAAATACACATTAGTAGATTTTTTTAAATATTTCTAAAACATTTTTAAAATATAGCTTTAATAAATCTTACAAATGTTTGGTGATTAGAGCTAAATTTGTAAAAAACAAATTAAAAATGACAGCTTAAGCGTTTTTAGTTTTTTAAGAATTGCTTGATATAAACTTGCTGTTTTTTAACTTCAAAAGCCTTTTAAGCTAAACATTCTTCGATTAACATGTGATAAAAGTTGAGCTTATTTCTAGTAAAATGAAAAGAGAAAGCCGTAAATTTAACATATATAACAGGCTAGAAAGTTTCTTTAAAAAGATAAAAGTTTTGCCAAAAGATGGAGATATAATTATAGTATCTGGTAAGTACGTAGCGATATCGGAAGGAAGATATTACAAGCTTGAGAATGTAGTCCCTACCGAAGAAGCATATGAGTTGGCAAAAACTAATGGAGGAGATCCAAGGATAGCTGAGCTCGTGCTTAGGGAAAGCGAGGTTGTCATACCAAGCTTTGCAGGCATATTTATGGCAAGCATAAACGGTATACTTCAACCAAACGCAGGTATTGATAAATCTAATATAAAAGAAGGGTATGTTGTCCTTTACCCAGAAAATCCAAATGTATCAGCTAGGAAGCTCAGACTTTTTGTTTTATACAGATATGATGTAAAAGTTGGAGTTGTTATTACTGATAGCAGAATATTTCCAACAAGAAAGGGAACTACCGGTATAGCTATTGGCTACAGTGGGATTTTGCCGATTGTTGATGAAAGAGGTTCTGAAGATCTTTTTGGAAAGAAATTAAAGGTAACAAAGAGAGCTATAGCGGATCAGATAGCTACTATGGCTCAACCAATAATGGGTGAATCTAACGAAAGCAGGCCGTTAGTTCTGCTAAGGGGACTTTCTAAATATGTCATTAACAAAGACATTGATGTGGACGTTTCGGTTAATTACGAAGAAGACATATACTTTGCTGCTATAAAAAATTATTTAGAAGGAAAATTCTATCCTAAAAGGAAAGCATAAATTATTTTTATAAAGATAGATAACGCCAAGAAAGCGTTATGCCAAGTGCAGTAAAGGTAACTGCAAATGTCACAAGGTAAGTAAGTGATAGTAGCAAACTCGCTGAAGGAGTTATGCCAAGAAGAGCCCATCTTGACACCGCATTAGCATATGTAAGAGGATTAGCTAGAGCTACTGGTTTTAACCACCATGGCATTGAAGAAATAGGGTAAAAAGAGTTGCTTGAAAAGAGCAAAGGCATGTTTAGAAGGTTCATTATAGCCATCTGGGTTTCCCATCTTGTAGATCTGAGCGCTAGCATTAGAAACAAAGATGAAAAGCCAAAAGATAACAAGAAAAGTGATAAATAAGTCAAAAGGAAAGCTACAGGCGCTATTATACCAAATGAAAATCTCAGGCCTAATAGAACACCTATAAGCAATATAATAGTTGCCTGAACTAAAGATTTTACTATAGAAGCTATTACTTTTGATACTATGATTGAGCCGCGTGGAACGGGTGTTGTAAGAAGCTTTCCCAGAAATCCAAGCCTTCTATCCCATACGATGGTCATGCCACTGCTCATGGAAGTAAACAACACTATAAAGCTCAACATTCCGACAGCGAGAAAAGAAAAGTAATCAGTTGTACCGAAAGTTTGTTTTAGAACAAGCGAGCCTATTTCATCTATAATCTGTTTTGGTATTGTAAGACCTGGAATTTCAAGAGAGGCGCTCTGGAACATATTTGCGAAGTTCATTGCCTTTCCAAAAATTCCTATCCATAGTATAGGTTGCACAAGACTAAGTAAAAGGATTACTGGCTCTTTGTACCATTTTTTGAGCTCCCTGTTTGTGAGAGCCCATAAACCATGCAAAGGGGATAGCCTTTTGTAGCTCATGATCTCGCCCTCCTTAATGTCCTTCTTAAAGCAAATGCTTCTTCTTTTGACATCGATTCATCTCTCATGCTTTTACCAGTGTAATACATATAAACTTCATCTAATGAAGGTCTGTTGAGAGAAAGCCTTTTAACCTCTTGGCCAACTGAATTGATTGCGCTCACTACCCCAGGTATAGCCGTTGGACCGTCGACAACTTTTATCATTATTTGTCCATCAATAAAGTTAACTTCTTTAACCTGAGGTAATGTGCTCAAAACCTGCTTAACGGAATCGTAAGAGCCTGTAATCTCTATAGATATAGTATCCCATGTTACGCTTCTCTTTAGCTCATCAGGCTTACCTATTACTAATATTTTGCCATGATCTATTATTGCAACCCTATCGCCATAGGCATCAGCCTCTTCTAAATAGTGAGTGGTCAAAAATATGGTCATATTATAATCTTTCTTTAACCTCAAAATGTACTCCCATATAGCAGCTCGCGTCTGGACGTCAAGCCCTAAAGTTGGTTCATCTAAAAAGAGGACTTTTGGCCTATTTATCAGCCCCATTGATATTTCTAGTCTTCTTCTCATACCTCCCGAATAGGTTTCAACCTTTTTGTCTTTAACATTATAAAGACCAACTGTCTGAAGCAACTCTATAGCTCTCTGTTTTACAACTTCTTTTGGAAGCCCATATAAATAACCTATAAGAGTTATGTTTTCCCATCCTGTGAGATCTTCATCTGCGGAGAATTCCTGAGGCACTACACCTATAATAGACCTTACTTTTGATGGTTCATCTTTGACACTGTATCCAGCTATCACAGCCTCGCCTTCTGTAGGCTTAAGAGATGTGTTTAACATGCCTATGGTTGTGCTTTTTCCAGCCCCATTAGGACCTAAAAGAGCAAAGATTTCGCCTTCGTAAACTTTAAAACTTATGTGATCTACAGCGAGAACACCACCTGAATAAATTTTTGTAAGACCATTAACGTTTATTATTTCTTCGGTCATTCAGCAAGCGCCTCCAAACTTTTAGCTATCTCTTTTATCTTATCCTTTCTTTTTTCGATCTCTTTTTTGTCTACATCTTTTAAATAATAAATATAACCTTCTAGTAAATCTAAAACATGATCCACAGTAAAGCTTTCTGCGGTCAAAGGTTCAAAACCTTTCATCTCTTCTTTACCTTTTTCGCTAAGCATATATTTCCCGTTTTCTAATCTCACTATATAGCCTTCTTTTATGAGTTTGTAAAGCGTTGGATAGATGGTTCCAGGCGATGGACGCCAGAACCCGAATGAAATTTTTTCTATTTCTTTCATTATTTCAGCACCACTTTTTTCTCCTTGGTTCAGAAGTGCAAGTATGAGCCATCGAGAACCTCCGAATTTCTTTATTTTGTATTTATATAGCATAAAGTTCCACATCGAAAACGTTATCGGTTTCGATATTTAAAAGCATTTCTAATAATTTTTTAGGTGCCGTTAACTTTAGACTAAT
>DAXX01000062.1 GCA_002506605.1 Thaumarchaeota archaeon UBA160 | reverse complement strand
TATCTGAAAATCTTATTTGACCAACATCAAATACTAAAAGTTATTATTATGTAAGGTGTTATTATTCTTCTAAAGCTTTTATATGTTTTATTGGGTTTCCCTCAAATTTAAATATTCTACTAATTATCATGAGCTCTGGTCCTGTAGTGCTTCTCCCTACAATTAAACCCTTTGTATTTCCAACTATGCCTGAAGCAACAAACGGCACTCCAGAGTTTATAGACCCAACATCTACATCTACCCCAAGGATTTCTTTTGCCTTTTTAAGTTCTTCTTCCTTTGACATCGGATGTAATAATGCACCTTTATTTGTTGCCACACCAACGGCTCCAACCTGTAAGTAACCAGCTATTGGCATTCTTACGAACTTTATCTTTAATACCTTTGAAGCTTGCTCAATTTCTTTATCTGAAAGTATGGGTGAAGCTATACCTCCATAATCGTTCACCAAAAAGAGATTCCCCACTGAAGTATAAATTGAATCTAACCTTTCAACAGTACCATTAATAGATCTGGCTAGTTCGCTTACTTCATCATCAGTTGCAAACTTTGTTATAAGCGCTCCGGAAGAGTTCATAACTAAAAGTGGTCCTAAAAGCCTTCCTCCTCCTGCACTTGCATAATAAAAGTTAACTTTTAACATTTCAGCCATCAATTTTGCTTTTCTTTCGGGATACCCTTGAGGAATTAATAATGTACGCTCAGATGCCTTCAAAAACAATCCAACGTTTGGGTTTCTGTATACATTGTAAAGATATATCGACAACTTTTATTTTTGCAGTTTTTATCTTTTTAAACCTTTATTAAATTCCGTAATGTTTTTTATTGTTTAAGTTTAAATTTATGTTATAAATGCAGGCAGCGTTAAAAATAGCTTTGATCATAATAACATCAATACTTTATCTACCTGGAGCAATTGAAGACTTTCTTTCAAGAGAAGTTGATGATGTATTTATTTTTATTCCTTATCTTTCTTACTTTATTACATATTTTGTATTTGGATTAAGAGTTGCATTATTTGGTGCTTTTTTAAGCATAATAATAGGGCTAACGTCTTATATATTATTTAAATTCGAATATATTGCTAGTGGCGACCTTTTAGGTTTACCTGCTATATTTTCTGCACTTTACGTTTTAGATTTTTTACCGATATTTCTGTCACTTATAACTATTTTTGATTTGTTAAGGGTTTATATAAAGAAAAAAGGATTGAAGATTAAAAAAAATAATATAAAAAATGAAGATCGTAAATATTGGCTACCAGAAAATCAAGAAAAAAGGAGCAGTAAAGAACAAGATGATTCACAAACAGAATTTTATCATTATGGCGTTCCTCTTTTGGGTTATGCGTTTTTGGCCTATTTTTTATCAATAATGCTTTATTTAATTGTAAATTTAATTTTTTGAGCTTTTATTTGAGACACTGTAAAAAACCTTTCAATTAAATTGTAAGAAGATATTATTAAAAACTTTTATACAATTTTAATTATTTCGCTATCTTTGTTTTTATCGCTTTTTGACAACTTACGCTATTATCTTTCTTTCTCTAACCAGAGTTTTTAAGCTTATTTTTCTTTATTATTATCGCATAAATCTTTGTATAATAAAAAACTTCACTAAACAGCTCGTAAGGCGCTATACGCACACTAATGCGTTTGATCTTGTTATTTATTTAATTTAATAGTATGGTCTGCTAGTACTTATCGTACTAAAAGTTATACTTTGGGTGGCATGAAATTGTTAAAATTGTCTCTCACAAATTATCTTTTCTGTCAAGCTTAAGCAAAATTTGTTATAGTGGATGTTTGCATTTGTCTCTAATTATCTATTGAGCTGTTTTTTGTCTTAGCCTTTCTATAAGGTTTATAGTTATAAGAAAAACTTGTGCATAGCTCCTTATTAATATTGTAGTTATCTTATGCTTAGCATCAATAGTTATTTTTAACAAAAATTATGGACCGATATTTCATAAAATTAATGCTTCGAAATTTCTATTAAGCTAATAAAAAGATATATATATTATGAAGTCATTGCACAATTTTAATTTTGCTTATGATTTTTTTGATGCTTTTTGCAAAAAAACGAAAACCCAGCTACAAGGCCACATTATGGAGCTTGTTTTTAGATCTTTATGCCGCTAATGAGCTTTAGATCATAAAATGAACATTTGGGCCCGGTGGGACTTGAACCCACGACCGCCCGGTTATGAGCCGGGCGCTCTGCCATCCTGAGCTACGGGCCCTTTACTTTGATTACTAATTTTTGTTTTTAACTTTGTCGTTTATTTAATCAATACGCCTGAAAGAGCGCCATTCTTTGAAGGTTTTGAAGTAATCCTGACATTTCCAAGCTCTGTAGCTACTATCGCACCTTTTGTTATAACACCTCTTCTTTCATAATCTCTATTAGCAGGATTGGAAACAACTGAGATAATTTTTACGTTTTTTGTCCCATCAGGAGTTGCAACATTTACTTTGTCTGCCCTTACCACATATGTTATTATATTGCCACCTCTAACCCTTCTAGTTTTTGTTACGAGTGTACCTATTTCGACAACCCTAGGTTGAGCTTTTCTTTCTCTTCTTCTTTTACCTCTGTAAGCTTTTCTCTTACCTCCTGTAATCTTTCTTTTAGTTAAATTTTCAATGTTAGGCATTTATCTCGCATTTTTACTCTCACTTTATATAAATATAACTTTTTCGAGTAAACTGAATATTGAACATTATTCCAGTATACTTATATTATCAGAGTTAATGGATAAATGACAAAACAAGCCTCGACTATTAAATATACATTGCCAGTTAACACAGTGCCCAAGAAATTCTGATACTGGCGTAAAGGCCCAAATATGTAAATTGCATCTCAATGTAAAAGAGGTGATGCACAAAACTTATAAGCTTTTTACATGAAAATTTGTAAATACTGTATTTTGTAATAAACGCTTTGTTTTTATAATAGAATAAAAAATTATAGGAATAATGGGAAAAAATAATTTGCGTACTTATCTAAATTATCTTGAAGCCAAAAACATGATTAAGCACGTTGGAATGGCTGAAAGAAAATTTGAAGCAGCCATTTATGAAAAAAGCGTAAAAGGACCAATCATAATAACCCCTAAAGACAAAAAAGGATATATCGTTTCTAATCTTATAACATCGGAAGAAACTGTTGCTATAGCTTTTGGCACAGGACCGGAAAAAATTCATGATAAATTTATAAATTCTGTATTATCCCCAAAAAAAATTGTTCTAAAAGATTTTGAAAAGAATCATTATAAAAAAATTTCTGATAATGACATTCCAGCTATTTGGCACTTTGAGAAAGACCTCGGTTATTATGTTACCTCAAGTATAGTCATAACTAAAAGCCCAGATAATAATATTTTAAATGCTAGCATCCACAGGATAAGACTATTAGGTAATGGTAAAGGTGTAATTCGAATGGTTGAAGGTAGGCATCTTCATGCTATATGGAATATGTGGAAAGATGAAGGGAAAGATACACCTGTAACTGTGGTCATAGGCGTTCATCCAGCGGTTGAAATGGCCGCAGCCTACCAAGCGCCTCTGGGAACATTTGAAATGGAGATAGCAAATTCTTTAAATGAAAAATTAGATTTCTTTAAAAGCCCTGTACACGGTTTACCTATACCTGAATCTGAATTTATTATAGAAGGTTATATTAGTAAAGATGAAAAAGACCTTGATTGCATGGTTGAGATGCTAGGCAATTACGACTATACAAGACAACAACCAATTGTAAAGTTTGAAGAAATTTATAGCAAAGAAGATCCAATTTATTGGGATATTTTGCCTGGAGGAACCGAACATAAATGGCTTATGGGTTTTCCAGTTGAAGCTAAATTAAACAAAGAAGTAAAAAGTTCGGTACCCTCAGTAAGAAAAGTGTATTTAACTGAAGGGGGAAGCAAATGGCTTCATGCTGTAATACAAATTAGTAAAAAGCTCGACGGAGAACCAGTTAACGCTATCATAGCTGCTTTCGCCGCTCATCCATCTCTTAAGCTCGCGATAGTTGTCGATGATGATATAGATCCCAAAAATCCTATTGAAGTGGAACGTGCGCTTGCTACAAGGTTTCAAGCATCTAAAGGACTTTTAATCATAAAGAACGCAAAAGGTTCTAGCCTTGACCCTTCTAGCGATCAGGAAATGCTTTTAACAGACAAGCTTGGTATAGATGCTACAATACCAATAAAATCAAACAAAGAAAGATTTAAACCCGCAATGATACCTGGTGAAGTTAAAAAATGAAAATTAAAGGAGAAATTATAGTAGAAGGCTCTGATCAAATAAGGTCATTATTGAAAATAGTTGACAAACCTGTATCATTTTTAGGAATGGTCGATCCAAATAAAGGGATTTTAAAAATTGGCAATATGCAAATAGAAATAGAAAATAAAATTTTATCTTTTCCATATATGGTTGGAAGTACGGTTGCTCCTTACATAATTTACAGCTTAAAGAAAAATAAGAAAGCCCCGTTAGCAATTATAACAATATCCGTCGATGCGCTGTTAGCCTCGGGATGTGCTATAAGCGACATACCCCTTTTATCTTTGAACCAGTCCGACTTTGATTTGATCAAAAAATTTAATGACAGAATAATAACTGTAAATGCAAAAAAAGGAGAGGTTTTTATTGATGAAGAATAATGTAGACATTGAAGGTTTGCTTATTTATATATATGATAGCTTTATGAAAAATAAAGCCTTAAATAAAAACAATATTTTAGCTTATGTAGATGACGATTTACTTATCGAAGATATTGTAAAATCTTATAAAAATCTTGTGACACATAACTCTTTTTTAAAAAAGGGCAAATTTATAGTAGTTTCAGGAATAGATAAATCTGGCAAAGAAACCCAGACCATTTCTGGCAAAGGATGCGTTAAACCTTTGAACCAATTTTTAAGAGACAAAGGTTATAACGTGTGGACAATTCTTCAACCTTCGTATGACACGAGGCTTGGGGGATTAATAAAATATTATTTAACTAAAAACAAAAAAACCTACAATTTTGCGTGGATACTCTGGAGTCTAGATCGAGCGCAACATAAAGAAAAGATTATTGAATGGTTAAGTAAAGAAAAAAACATAGTTCTTGCAAAACGTTGGACTGAAAGCAATGTTGTTTATCATGCTGCTAAAGGTGTTGACATTAATGAAATACTTAGTTTTGAACGTAATGTGCCAAAGCAAGATTTAACTTTAGTCATAGATATAAAACCTGAAACATCATTAGAACGAAATCTGAAACCTGATGCATATGAGAACTTAAACTTGCTCAAAATGGTATGGAAAAATTATATAAACCTAAATTACATTTATCCGTATGGAGATAAAATTTACATAGACGGTGAAGCCGATCCATGTACTGTAAATAATACTTTACTTTCTGTGGTAAACGATTATATCGAAATGACATCTTAGAATCTTAAAAATATAATCATTCAATCAAATATTGAGAAAATTTTCTAAGGTCTTCAATATGGTTTATTCCCTTGGCTATCTCTCTTATTTTCTTTCTTGTGTTTAGATCGATCGTTATGCCACCATATGAGAGCTTTTCTGTAATACTCTTGGCCAAACTCTCTCCTTTTTTATCAAAATCTAACATTATTATTACTCTTTTATAAAAGAATAATTCAGAAGCGAGGTTGCCGGTTCCCTTTCCGCTCCCACATAGTTGAAATATTTTACCCTTGAATCCAAGGCTTTTTAACGCCATTGAATCTCTTTTTCCCTCAACTACAACTATAGTGTCTTTATCATCCAGCTCTGAAAATAATTTATATAATAAAAAAGCTACTTTTCTTTTATTCTCAACTTGCCATTTACCAAGCTGTTTCCTACTTTTCAATATTATTTATGCCTCCATCCTTTCTATGATAAAAATTATTACTAAAATTTTTATAAAGTTTTACCATTATAAATGATGACAAATTAAATGTTTACCAAAAATTTTTCTTTACTTTTATTAATTATCCTGCAATAATTATAGCAATGCATAATCATGTTTTTCCTAACTCTATAAAATTCATAGAAGGTTATCCTGCATTGATGATATTTAGAAAATACCTAGTGATAGCAGATCTTCATATAGGTTATGAAATATCTGAGCGTGCTCGGGGAGTATATGTGCCGTTGCAAAAAGATAGATATATAAAAAGAATTAAAGAGCTGAAAAACATCACTGGAGCCGAAGAACTCATTATTGCAGGAGATGTAAAACACAGCATAATGATGCCGTCAACAGAAGAAATAAATGAACTTATATCAGTTTTTCAAGAGATATCTAAACTTTTTAGAATCACCATAGTGCAAGGTAATCACGATGCATATATTGATAAAATACTTCATAATTATGCAATATTTGCTGGATCAGAAGGAATTGTGCTTAAAAAAGGTAAAATAAAAGTAGCTATTGCACATGGACATGCTAAACCTTCTGATGAATGTTTAAGAAGCGACATTTTAATACTGGCTCACCTTCATTTTTACATAAAATTTGAAATTTCTAAATATCCTGTATGGCTTGTAGGTAAAAGAGGTAAACAAACGCTTATTCTTATGCCTCCTTTCAATGATCTTTTATCGGGTTATTATGTAGAAGATACGAGTGTTAAGGTTCCATTTACAGATTTTATGCTTCAAGATTTAAAAGTAATAACGCTTGATGGGTATGATCTTGGTGTCCTTAAAAATTTGAGAAATATAATAGAAGAAGAATCGGATTAATCCTTTGAAATTTTATAATAAAATTAATAAAGCTTTTGGATGCTGGTCAAATAAGATTTT
>DAXX01000002.1:4357-9006 GCA_002506605.1 Thaumarchaeota archaeon UBA160 | reverse complement strand
TGCACCTATTGGAAACAGGAATATGCAGCTTGGTAGACAAGGTTTGTGCTAACCTTTTATATACTGCTCTTGCCTCATAATTTACGTGCGCCATTTTTTCGTTTGAATTTTTAAATTTAAGAATGGTGCAAACCTAAGTTGTAAAAATACATTCCTATCTGAGCACATTCCTAATTACTGTATTATTAAAAAGTCTTAAATATTAAGATTTTCATAGTTTAAACTTGTGAAAAAAATTTTATTGGTTACAGAAGCTGGCCTATTAATTATAAATGATAAGAAAGATATAATTTATGCTAAAAAGTTCAACGACTTCAAAGAATACGAATCATCTTTAAGAGGAAATTTATCCAAGGATATTGTAAGTTATCTTAACAATGAAGGCGAAGAAGTTGTTGTTCAAAATGACGAAATAAAAATAAATCTATCTAAATTAAATCCCAAATTAAGCATAAGCGTTGTGCCTAACTTTTTAGAGGAAGAAGGCCTAGATAAAATAGACCTTTGGATCAAGGCAAACCTTGTTAAAGACCAACAAGAAGCTGTTGAACTTATTAGAAACTATACAGTTTATGTATCGCAACAGAAGCTAAGAGAACAGGCCGCTAGGTTAGATCTTCACGCGATACAAATGGTTCAGGCTATAGATGAAATAGATAAAACAATAAATTTGTTCTACATGAGACTAAGAGAATGGTATGGTTTACATTTTCCAGAACTATATAATATAGTTAACGAACCTGAAACATATCTAAATATAGTTCATGCCTTTCCTAATAGAAGCGAAATTACAGTTGAAAAATTAAAGGAATTAAACATACCAGTGAAAAAAGCTGAATTAATAGAAACTTTAGCAAAAACCTCAAAAGGTGCTACTTTTGATGAAGAAATGGCTAAACTAATAGATCAGTTAGCTGAGGTTACCTTAAGGCTCTTTAAACTCAGAAAAGAAGCCGCTAAGCAGTTAGAAAAAATAATGGAGCAGATAGCACCAAACATTACATCGCTAGTAGGTGCTACAATAGGCGCGAGATTGCTTAGCAAAGCTAGCTCGCTAGAGAGATTAGCAAAGCTTCCAGCAAGCACTATTCAAGTTCTAGGCGCAGAAAAGGCGCTCTTTAGGGCTTTAAAGGGTCATGCTAAACCGCCAAAACATGGAATAATATTTCAGCATAAATTAATACATGACGCACCTAAAAAGTTACGAGGTAAGATTGCTAGAGCTTTAGCCTCAAAATTAGCTATAGCAGCTAGAATAGATTACTATAATGGGAAGAAAAACGACGAAATAGTTAAATCTTTGAATAAAAAAATTGAAGAAATAAAGAAAAAATTTTTTGAAGAATCTAAGAAAGGGTCGAAAGTAAGTGTCAAAGGTAGAAAACAGTGAATTTGAAAATGTATATTGGATAGAAATATCTGGTAAAAAGTATTTAGCTACTAAAAATCTGGCACCCGGAATATCAGTTTATGGCGAAAGGCTAGTAAAAGATAATGGTGTTGAGTACAGGCTTTGGGATCCTTTTAGAAGCAAGCTTGCAGGGGCTATAAATAAAGGATTAAAAAACATGCCCATTAAGCCTGGAACAACAGTTCTGTATTTGGGTGCGAGTACAGGGACTACCGTGAGCCACGTTTCAGATATTATAGACACCAGTGGTCTAGTTTTTGGAGTGGAGGTCAGCGCGAGAGTTGCAAGAGAGTTGATGGATAAGGTAGTAAAATATAGAAAAAATGTAATACCTATAATCGAAGATGCTAGGCATCCTAACAAATATGCCCAATTTATATTTAAAAAAACTGATGTACTTTACTCTGATATAGCTCAACCTGATGCAACAGAGATTACTCTTAATAACGGGTTTAAGTTCTTAAAAAAAGGGGGTTATCTAATATTGATTGTTAAGGCTAGGAGCATAGATCCAGTTTTACCAACAAGCGATATCATTAAAAGGGAAGCAAAAAAGTTAGAAGATGCAGGTTTAAAAGTCATAGAGATTATAAATCTTAATCCATATGATAAAGAGCACGGATTTATAGTTGCATTATTCTGATCTGTTTGTGCTTTTTATGTTGACCTATCTGACTAACATCTTATATTATCTCTTATAAACTTAAAAAAGCTTTGTTTGTGAAACGCATAAAAAATTTCGTAAACATATTTGATTGTTAAATATGTAAAAATATCCTTTGTGCTAACCGTTCTTCAAAAATGAGCTTAGAAACCAAATAAAGTGATGATCCCCTTAAAGAGTAAAGAATATATTTTAAATTTTTGTTTAGCATAAACATGTCTAATACTAATGCAGAAAATGATAAAATTATGGCAGAAATTTTTAGAGCCCTTGCGCATGAATACAGAATAAAAATGTTAAAAATTATTATGGGCTCAGAAAAACCTTTACACATAAAGGCATTGGCGGAAGTGCTAAACCTAGACTATGCTGTAGTTTATAAGCACATAAAAATATTAGAAAAAGCTGGAATTTTAGGAGAATTTGTAGTTGGCCGATCTAGGGTACCTTATGTTAAAAAGAAAGAAGAGCTTTTTAAATTATTGGAAGATTTGGTTAAATTATCTATACAATAAAGTAAACTAATTTTTGCGAAAATAGAAAAAACTTAAAAGCGTATATTTAAAAAAAGCTTCATGCAAAAAAGTCAATATATATCGTTAATCGCTATGTTTGCGGCCACTTCTGGAGCATTAACAGAAATGCATGTAATGTTTCCCTTTCCATTGTTACCTTTTTTAGAGTTTGACATGGCCGAAATTCCAGACATGGTAGCTTTTTTATTACTTGGTCCAGAAGCCGGACTTGTAGTCGCAGCAATTCATTGTATTTTGCTATACACTCTTGGTGCATTTACAATATTTTCTCCCTTAATGAAATTTTTTGCAGAAGGAAGCATGTTCGCTGGCATATTAGTCGCTAGAAAGTTTTCAAATAAAAACATAGTTTATGCAGTATCGTCCATAGGGTTCAGAGTAATCATAATGCTTTTTGTTACTTTGATGCTTTATTATGTAATTATGCCAGACATTTATCTACCAACGGCTAAACTCGCAATGACTATTTTACATATAACTTATTTATCGCCGCTATTTATAGCTTTACTTTTAGTTGGTTTAACTTCTATATTTAATGCAATAGCAGGGGCTATAACATATTCGATTTCCTACGCCATAAGCTTAAAACTGTTAAGATCGTTCAAAATTTTTGATAGTAGCCTAATTAAGTGAGACAATGTATTTTTTATAGATCGATTTATCTTTTTTTAGCGTTTCAAATTTATAATTATTTTCAGAATTATAAATGATAAACGACATTTTTTCACCTAAATTTCCATCACAATAGGAAGCCAGGATTTCAACTGCTAGCTGTATAAAATTTTTATCTCCACGGAAAATTCCTACAGGTCCCTTACAATTTTCTGGTACTATTTTAATGTATCCAGAGAACTTTAGTAATTCATTATTCTCTAGATTATTTCTGCCAATTATAACTTTTGTGTTCTTAAAAAGTCTAAAGTGTCTTCCAATTTTTAAGAGATCTATATCAGTCATATCATAACTATCATCATTATCAAAAAGATCTTTGAGCTTTTTAGCATAAGGTTCATAAGTTAGCAAGCACCCTCCTGAAGGGTTTGGTATCTCGCTTAGCCCAAATTCATGGGCTATTTTTAATTGGATTTTTCGGCTTTTACCTTTTATTTTCAAAAGTTCATTAACGTTTACAAGACCTTCTTTAACAAGTTCTGTTGGCGGAATTATGCCTCCAGAAAGAGGCCTTAATACACGTCCTTGCAAACCTGATTCTTTTTCTATTATTTTCAAGGCTTTCAAATTTTGAGACTTTGGTCTCTGGTTAACTACCTCACCAGTAACTATTCCGATAGCTCCTTCTTTTTGCATGATCTCTTTTGCAATTTTAAAAAAGAATATTTTGCAATCTATACACGGATTTAATGCACGACCATATCCATACTTTGGTTTTTTGATCATCTCAATATAATCTTTTCCAACTTTGACATTAAGCAAATCTAATCCTTCTTTTTGTAAAAAGTTCTTTAGAACTGTTAATTCCTTAGCATTATTAGAATTAAATGGAGTTTCTATATGCAATGGAATAATTTCAAATCCCATATTCTTTGCAATTACCAATGACAATAAGCTATCTAAACCTCCTGAGACCAGCGCAACTAACTTTTTTCTATTTTCCATTTTGCTTCGCAATAACCTAATGATAAATTATTAAACAAACAAATAAAAAATACTTAATTTTTTTTACAGACCGAATTTATTCTTCTTCTTGAATATCTGAAGCGCTTTGTTCGTTAGAAATTATTTCGCCAACAGCGTACCTGTTCGCAACTTTGACTATTTTCACTTTATATGTTTCCCCTACTTTGCCGCCAGCTATGAAAACTATGAAACCATTGACCTTTGCTATACCGTCATTCCTTTTACTCATTTCTTGAACAGTTAATGTATATTCAGCACCCTGTTTAACGGGCTTCGGTCTGTAATTTCCGTGATATCCGTGACGTTCGCTCAAAACTTTTTCGCCGTGGGCTTTACTCTCTTGACGTGTAATATAAACTTATCTAATGAAATTATAGGTGCAGTTAACTTTAGACTAATG
>DAXX01000002.1:0-4314 GCA_002506605.1 Thaumarchaeota archaeon UBA160 | reverse complement strand
GCCTTATGTCTTTATTTCTCAAGTCTGAGCTTTAGATAAAAGCATTTAACAAAATGCTAAGAGTATTCTAATCTTATTTTTAATTTTTTCAGGTTCTATGAAGATACAAACGAAATACTTTAATTTAAAGGTGATCTTATTTAATCAGCATCTTATATAGTAAAAGATTTTTATTTTGCTTTATATAGAATATTGATATGAAAAGGGAAGATTTTTTTAAAGATACGGTAAAGCCAATAGAGATCAAACCAAGAAGAATTTCAGAGCTCTTGGAAGCGATGGCTGAAACTTCATTTCAAGGAAGAAAACTAGGGGAGGTATACAAAGTATGGAAAAACATGCTAAACGATAAAGATGTAACGATCTTTATGGGACTTACAGGATCAATGTCAACTGCTGGAATGTGGAAGTTAATAGGTCAGCTAATTGACGATAACTTTTTAGACGTTTTAGTATCTACAGGTGCTAACATATCTGAAGATATATACGCTGGCATGGGCTTCCCATATGGAAAAGGTTCTCCACTAGTAGATGATGAGCTATTATTAAAATATAAAATAGACAGGTATTATGACGAATGGGCAGACGAATATCATTACAGAGAAATGGAAAAGTTATTGGCGGATTTCATCGGTAGTCTAAATAAAAATCACGTATATTCTACAGCTGAATTTATGTTCCTTTTAGGAAAACACCTAGACAAGTTGGGCATAGATTCATTAGCTACAAGGGCATATAGGAAAAGGGTTCCTATTTTTTCACCGGCAATAATGGACAGTAGTTACGGCATAGCTTCCGTATTATCTGAAAAAGGTAGAATAATTCTTGATCAGTTTAAGGATTTTGAACAAATGACCAAAATATCTATAAACTCTGATGAAACTGCTGTAATTTACATTGGCGGGGGAGTTCCTAAAGATACCATACAGCTTATGGCTGTTATAAAAGCTTTAATATTAGAAAAGCAAACAGGCAAAGAAATAGTTAAGCCTCACAAATATGCTATCCAAATAACAACAGATTCTCCACAATGGGGTGGTTTAAGCGGTGCAACCTTTGAGGAAGCTATCAGCTGGGGTAAGATATCAAAAGAAGGGGGAAATGCTGTCTGTTACTGCGATGCTACTATAGCTTTACCTATAATTTTGCATGGAATATATGAAAAGAAACCTGAACGCGCAAAAAAGAACTTTGATTTTGTTTTCGAAGAGGTTGAAAAAAGTTAATTTTCAATTTTTAGAATGAAAAAACTTATACCTTTAGCTAAAATTATTTTTTAACATGAAGGATAGTAAAACAGACACATTAATCGTTATTGGCGCAGGCATAACGGGACTTATGACAGCAATAAATGCAAAACTTTCTGGCTTGGAAGTTTACCTGTTAGAAAAAGGTAACAAACCATCTGGCTCAAGCGTTAGAATCGCAGGTGTCCTACATTCAGGCGCAAGATTTGCAGGCTCTGACAATGATTTGGCAAAAGTATGTTTTGAAGAATGGAAATGGTGGATTTCTGTTTTAAGCAAAGACAAAAGAAAGGTAGGAGGATATTTTATAAAATTAAAAAACGAGCCAACTGAATATTTAGAGAGTTGGTTAAATTCTTTAAAAAGTATTGGAATACCTTTTTCTGAAATTGATAGTCCTGAGTTAGGAAAGGAAATTAATGCGAATAATATAGATAAATACTATTTTGTGCCTGAAATTCAAATTAATGCTAGCTTTTTTACTAATGAGCTCGTTAAAGTTGCAGAAACGTTGGGAATTAACTATTTACCTTTATCTTCAATTCAAAAAGCTGAAATCAATGAAGATGAATATGAAGTAACTATTAATGTGGGAAACCAAGTAAAAATGATAAAAGGGTTCCCAATAATAACTTCTGGCATTGATATTCCTGAAGTAGCTAAAAAATTTGGAGTAAATTTAGAATACAGCATTTACCAAGGTTCACACATATTAATAAATACAAACATAAATGAATTGTTGGAGTTTGTGCATAAGCCAGGGACTTATGATCTTTTAATACCTTCAGAAAGTGGCGCTTATATAACTCCAACTTTAGTGCCATATAACAGATTGATAATAACCGAAGAAGAGTTAGAAAGCATTAGTAGCGCTTTAAAAAACATATTTATTAATAAACCTGAAGTCATAGGCTATATGACTGCAGGCAGAATTTCTATAAATTCTCCAAAGTCGGTTTTAAAAGGCGACTATATTGCGAATTTAAACAACTTAATTATAGCGTGGTCCAATAATTATGCATGCTCAAGAAGGGTTTCATATTATATAGCGGAAATACTAGGAATTAAAAAGGTTTTAACGCCGAAGGCTTTTAACTTTAGCTAGTAATGTCCGTAAAAGATTTTTTAGAACCTGAAAAGTATGATCTTTGGTATGACGAGCACAAAAGCATATATAAAAAAGAATTAAAATTTATAAAAAAGCTTCTTGGCAATGGAGATTTTATAGAAATAGGAGCTGGCACTGGAAGATTTGGAGGCGAACTGAGCGCTATAGCGCTAATTGAATTGTCAGATAAGATGATTAAATTTTCTTTAAATAAAGGTTACGAATACGTCAAAGCTGATGCCGTTCATCTTCCTTTAAGAAAAGAATCTGTAAAAAGCATTCTTTTTGCATTTTCACTTTCTTTTATTAGGGATCCGGCAAGGGCTTTAAAAGAAGCATTTGATGCGGTTAAAAATAAAATTGTTATTGTAGATTTAGATCCAAGAAAATCAAAAAATTATATTAACGATCTTAAATCAAATTATAGAAGCTATAACTCTTATTTTATTAAAAGCGTTAAAAAATTTGATAAAAAAATGAAAATATATAATTTATCATTCAAGTTAGGTTCGCAAAAGATTATTTTAATAGGTTTCATTATTTTTAAAGAGCAAGGTCGAAAATAAATTATAACGCATTTATGTTTTAATTTTAAAAGATGATGAAAAATATTATACATTAGATAATTTATATAAATTAAAATTTTTATAAATTACGATAAATAGTTCTATAAAATATTAAATAGTAAAAATTAAAATTGCAATATAACGGTTCGTGTAAGTTTTAAATAAAAAATTAAAAACTATAGTTTTATAAAGAATACTTGTGTATAAATCACAGAATTGATGATTGGATTAATTGGCAAGCCAAATGCAGGGAAGTCGACATTTTTTAATGCATTAACTATGCTTAACGCTAAGGTAGCTAATTATCCTTTTACTACAATAGAACCTAACGTAGGAGTTGCATGGGTAACTTCTAAATGTGTATGTAAAGAATTAAACGTTAGAGATAACCCAGTTAATTCTAAGTGTGAAGACGGCATTCGATACATACCAGTTAAGGTTATAGACCTTCCAGGTTTAATACCTGGGGCTTATAAAGGAGAAGGTCTTGGAAATCAGTTTCTTGACTCAATAATGAAAGCTGACGCATTGATACATGTAGTTGATGTTTCTGGTTTTACAGATGAACATGGAAGATCGTTAGAAAGACCTGAACATGATCCAATGGTTGACATTAAATTTATAGAAAATGAGCTTGATATGTGGATAGCTAACATATTGTTAAAAGATAAACAAAAAATTAACAAGGCATCTAAACTTGATGAAGTTATCAACACACTTGCTATAAGATTAAGCGGTTTAAATATAGACAGATCTCTTATAAAGGAAATTTTGCAAAAAGATGAAGAAATTTTAAATAAAAAATTTTTTGAGTGGACAGATAATGATTTTGTAAGTTTAGCTAAAAAAATTAGGCTTATAAGTAAACCAATACTCATAGCAGCCAACAAAATAGATGTTGCTTCAGCCGAAGAAAATTATAAACGAATAAAAGAAAATGGCAGAGCAGTAGTTCCGACCTCAGCAGAAGCTGAGCTTTTACTAAGAAAAGCAGCTCAAGCTGGGTTTGTTTCATATAAACCAGGCGATTCAAGTTTCACTATACTAAAAGAGATGAATACAGTTCAAAAGGCTGCGCTTGAAAAGGTTGACCAGTTGTTAAAAAAATGGGGGTCAACAGGAGTTCAGCAAGCTATAAATCAAGTTTACTTTGATCTTTTGGATATGATTGTTGTGTATCCTGTTGAAGATGAAAACAAATATTCAGACAAAAAAGGTAACGTTTTGCCGGATGCTTATCTAGTTAAAAAAGGAACAACGGCAAAAGATCTTGCATTTTTAATACATACAGAGCTTGGCTCAAGTTTCTTATATGCAATAAACGCGAAGAACAAAATGAAATTAGGGGCTGATTACGTATTAAAACATAATGATGTTATAAAAATAGTAAGCG
>DAXX01000042.1 GCA_002506605.1 Thaumarchaeota archaeon UBA160 | reverse complement strand
GAGAATGATCGTGACGTTATTGCAATCATGAATCTAAATGGGATGGGTTCTCTGAGCCTCTCGACCGCCCCTCAGATGAGATATGTAAGCAAGCCCGAATTTATGAGGGAACCCTCGCCATTTATGGCGTAGAGGAAGTCAGAGGAAAGGATTTGCTAAATTGCGAGAAATTGAACTATTTTAAACATAAATTTATACATAAATTCAAATTTAAATATAGCGATTGAAAACGTAAATAACATGTTTAAAAGAAACGCGTCTGGGCTTGTAAAAGCTCTAAAAATTAGAGACGTCTTTATGTACGATTCTCTTACAATTTCGCTGTTTTCCATGATGTGGTTCTTACTTTACATCTTCCAACCAGTAGCGTTCAACGGGGGGAGCATCGTTTTGGGTACCGCGCTCCTAGCTTTGGTGTCTATTCCGTTCTTTATTACGTATTCTTACTTGAGCAAAAGATATCCTTTGGCCGGTGGAGACTATATATTTCAAAGCAGGACTATGCACCCAGCTATAGGTTTTGTATTCACTTTTACAGGATGGGTGATCTGGCAGCTTTTCTTCATAGCATGGTTTGGATATTATATAGTTGATGTGCTGTTGATTCCATATTTCTACTATACAGCAAATCTTACCAACTCTTGGGTTCTATATAAGTTATACAGCATAATGGGATCCGCTTACATTGTATTTATCATGACAACCGTCATGCTAATTTTAGCGTTTTTTATATCATTAAAGGGGCTAAGGTTTTACGCAAAGCTCCAGCGCTTTATATTCCTTCTGATGGTTGTAGCTGGCGCTTCAGCTCTTGCCATTCTGTTTGGGCACGCTTCATTTATGAACGTTAACGCTACGTTATCTTCTTTGAGAAGCATAAACTGGATGAATACAATAGGCACTTGGGCTCTAAGCTGGGGAGCCATCGGCTACGGCATGTGGTCCGTGCTAAATAACGAAGAAATATCCGGCGTTGAAAATCGCAAAATGTACTCTATAGCTATGGTAGGTGCAGTGCTGTTAAATGTGCTCTACGTAATAGCTGTATGGATAGGGCTGAAGGCAACAATAGGATATTCGCAGATGAGCAATTTATCACAGCTATGGTATGACGGCAAGCTGACCGGGCTACTCGGACAAATAGGAGGGCCATACTACACTGCGCTAATGGTATTTTTAAATCCGAACCCGATTTTGTACACATTACTGATAATAGGCGCGGTTGTATCAATGTTTCAAGTTATAATAGCCATAATGATCGGTTCTAGCAGAGTTGTTCTTGCGCAATCGCTCGACGGCATTCTGCCTTTAAAGTTAGCAACCGTTCAAGACAGGAGCCACAGTCCTATTTATTCTTTGCTGTTCGACCTTGCGGTATCAATATTATGGCTGGCGTTGATTGTCTTTATCCCGCAAATAGGCCCATTTTTTGTTTCCGTCGTTTTTGCTACTCAGGTGACTTGGATTCTCACGATGGTTTCTGGCATGATAATCGCCTTTAAGGATAAAAATGCGCTACTTTTCTTTACATCTACAGTAGGGTTTTTGTTGAACGCGCTCATAGCCGCATTTTACATAATCTACCCTCAGCTTGGTTTCATGTCAACAACTTCTATGATTGTGGTCTTAGGCGTGTTTGCGATAGCTTATCTGTACTTTGTTATTAGGAACTTTTATCTGAAGAAAAGGACTGGCTTCACGATAGAAGACAGGATAAAGCAATTATGATGGCGTTACAATTATCTGTAGGTGAGATAAAATGGTAATATTAACTCCGGGCCCAACTGAAATCCCAAATTCGGTTCTTGCATCGATGATGAAAACAGTAAACCCAGATCTGGATCAGGACTTTTTTAACCTCTACAACAGCCTGACAGAAAAAATAAAGAAAATGATCAACCATGAAGGCAGCGTCTACATCATGAGCGGTGAAGGCATGCTTGGGCTTGAGGCCGCGATCGCTAACACGATTAAGAAAGGCGACAAGGTTTTATCTATTTCAAACGGCGTTTTTGGGGAATCCTTTGCTGAGCTTGCAAAAGGGTACGGAGCTGAGGTTACAGCAGTCAGCGGACCATACGATGAGCCCATCGATGTGAACAAAATTCCTGATCCAAAGGGGTTTAAGGCGGTAACGTTTGTATATGTTGAAACACCAGCTGGGCTGGTAAACCCAATTGAAGATGTAGCAAAAGTTGTTAAAGGCAGCGATGCGCTCTTTATTGTTGATGCCGTTTCCGCGGTAGGAGGGATGCCCATTGATTGTAAGGCTCTTGGGGTTGACATATGCCTCATGGCCAGCCAAAAAGCTTTCAGCTCAACGCCCGGGCTTGCTATAGTTGCAGTAAGCGACAGGGCAAAGTCAGTTATAAAGAAAGTTGATTACGGCGGATATTACATGAATTTCAGGGTATGGGACGAAAACCTAAGCAAAGGCATTTTCCCTTATACTCCAGCAGCCAACGACATAATTGCCCTTAACGCTGCGGTAGATCTGATATATTCTGAAGGATTAGAGAGGGTTTACAGAAGGCATAAGGAAAGCAGGGATGCAACCATCAACGCATTAAATGCCATGGGAATCAAAATTTTTGTTAAGGATATTAATTATGCGGCACCTACAGTAACCGCTTTTTATGCGCCATATAATCCCAATCTGTTGCTAGAATTTACCTGGAAAAGGTTGGGTATAATGCTTGCCGGTTCATGGGGAAAATTAGCGGACAAAGTAATGCGAATAGGCCACATGGGATACACGGCAAGGAAGGAATTCGTTATGCAAGCGATAACAGCTTTAGCTGCTGCAATGAATAATTATGGACTCAAGGTAGATATGATTTCGGCTATCGATGCTATCAACAAAGCTTTTTCTTTCTAATCCTTTAAGGACTGCAGGACTTCCGTTTGAACTCTTCTCAGATCAAATAGAGCGATAGAGCATTAGATAGCACGCTAGAAATGCTTTAACAGATAATCAAGAAATACATATCAAAGATTAATTTTGGACGCAGGCGAAAAGCTAGCTGACGTATAGCTTCAAAGGTGCGAGCTCTTTGTATGAAGCGAGAAGCCCCAGCCGCAGATGGAGAAAGAGCTAAACTTTTTCCTATAAAATGTGATGAGGGAAAGCTTATTGAAACAGGAATAGATTATACAGCATAAAGACATTCAACAGGAGAATGAATAATGCAGAAGCGGCTTTGGGAAACGGTACAGACTTTTCTTGACCCGCTTCATGAACCTATTGAAATCTTTCTCATGTAGCTCAGGTATAGGCGTACAGCTTGGGTTGTTTAGCCAGACCATTAGGCTTTAAGTGTCCTTCTTTGAA
>DAXX01000071.1:10189-11844 GCA_002506605.1 Thaumarchaeota archaeon UBA160 | reverse complement strand
TAGCACTAGGAATAGCTCTAAAAACGTGCATAAAACCGTAGTTCATCTGATGGCTAGTAGCTTTTTAAGCTTGATGTAAAGCTTAATGCAAAAACCAAAAAACCAGTTAACGCTAAAAAAGGCACAAAAAATTTGAAAGTAAAACTGCCAAAATGCCTCCGAGCAAAATGTCTTTTATTTCCGAAACGCTAACCCCTATTTGAAGTATTGACATAGCATTTCCAACAGCACGTTCTTCTACTAGATCATTTGTTAAAATAAAAGAGCATCTCATATGATGCTGAAAAAATAGATGATAGCAATGCTACGATATATATCCAAACCAATACTTGAAAAATAAATAGCGAGGCGTAAGTTAAAAAAAGAGCTAAGAGCTGAAAAACATGACAGCTTCTCTAAGGAGCTTGTCTAGTATGTATCCTTCTGGTATAAGAACTATAAGGTAACTAGCAAGAGAGAATATTGGTATGAGGCTGACTAGAAATATAGAATTATACTTTACGATTAAAATCCGCTAATATATAAAACATCATCTGCGATATACGTGAAAATATTCTGCTAAAAAGAACCTTATAAAAACAGTCCCAAGAGGTTTATATAATTCATCAGGCATTTGCCACAATCTTGCTTTAATCTCATTTGATAAGCTGATTCGTTTTTTAGAAAATATTCAAAATAAGAAGATAATTTTATTATTAACGAAAACGGAAACCGACAGTTTATTTAAGCTTTAAAGTTTATATGAATCTAAGCAAAACGATATGTCATGATTGAAGGAGCTATATCTGAACCTTATGTGCCTTTTGATGAAAAGGGTCGCGTTGATTATGCAAGGTTAAAAGATGCCATGTTGGCATTACAGGAAAGAGGTGTAAACGAATTTATGGTAAACGGGATAGGAGGCGAGGCTCTTGTCCTTTCTATCGAAGAAAGAAAAAAAGTTCTTGAAAGTGCGCTAGATGTAAGTAAAGGTGAAATTGCAGTCGTTGTAACTTCCTATTCCATAGATACAACGCTTGAGCTTATAAAACACGCTAAGGATGTCGGCGCAAGTTATGCTGTGATAACACAGCCTTTAATATATCCTTTAAAAAACCCGCTAGAATACTTTAAGAAGATAGCATCAAAATCTCAGTTGCCGCTTATACTTTATAATGAAAAACAGCTAGGTAATATCTTAACCCCAACCCAAGTAGTTTCAATTCTGAAAATTGATGGTTTCATAGGCTATAAAGACAGTACAAAAGATATAGGGCACCTTCAGGAAGTTGTAGATGAAATGCCTGAAAAATCTAAACTGCTTGCGGGTAGCGATTCATTGATATATACTACATACACTCTCGGGGGCGTTGGCATTGTTTCGCTAATAATAAATGTTTTTCCCCGTTTAATTATAGAGCTTGTAGAAAGCATGAAAAAAGGAGAGTATAAGAAAGGTCTTGAGCTTCAGAAAAAAGTAAACCGAGTGAGGAGCATATTAAAATCTTATGGTTTCAGCGCAGGATACAGGTATGCGGCAAAACTCGCAGGAATAGATTTTGGATACACATATGAAAGGTCAGAAGATCTTACTGAACAGGAAGCGCAGAATCTTAAACAGAAGCTACAAAAAGAAGGCCTAATCTAAAAATAAAAACGATTTTTGTTAGCAAAAA
>DAXX01000071.1:0-10173 GCA_002506605.1 Thaumarchaeota archaeon UBA160 | reverse complement strand
CAGAGAGATTTTTGATAAAAATTCACATAAAAAGCTGTTAAAGTGGCAAATCCATTATAAAAACAGGCTAAAGTTTTGATCTGCTGCCTAGAAGGAGTGAGGCTTTCATTCTTTTGTAAAACATACGCCAAATAAACAGCAACAGCAATCTGTACTTTAAGGATAGCTTAAATTGCCTGTCTTACCATATTTTTGCCTTTGTTAAGCCTCTGTAATTACTGCTTATCTTTAACATTTCCATATGCATAATCGAACTCAGACAGTTAAGCTCTGTAAATGACCTATATAGGTTTGGCCTCAAGACATTTCTGCCCTTTATAAATAAGGTAAATATTCATAACTACTTTGCAGGAAAAACCTTTTTCTTAACCTTAATTATGGGCAAAAGTTATTATGCAGAACAGTGAAATAAGGCATATGCCCGAGTGGACAATTGATGACGGTAAATATCTTATAAATGTTGCAAGAGAAGCTATAAAATATTATGGCAAAACAAAGAAATACATTCAAATACTCAATGTTCCTGAAAAATATAAAGTGTCTGCTGGGGCTTTTGTTACTATAAAGAACAGGCAAAAAGAGCTTTTAGGATGCATCGGTAGACCTTATCCATCAGGAACGCTGATAAATAATGTGATAGAATCAGCGGTTGATGCTGCTTATTTTGACCCAAGATTTCCTCCATTAGATCCAAAGGAAGCTGATAACGTGCTGATAGAGGTAAGCATCCTAACCCCACCCATAGAGGTGTTAGTTAAAAGACCTGAAGATTACCTAAAAGAAATAAAAGTTGGACGAGACGGCATAATAGTAGAATGGGCTCTAGGGAGCGGGCTTTTGCTTCCTCAGGTTCCTGTTGAAGAAGGATGGAACGTAGAAGAATTCCTTTCATATGGCTGTCTTAAAGCTGGAGCTGACAGAAACCTATGGAGAAGAGGCGGAATAAGGCTTTATAGGTTCAGTGCATATGTTTTTGGAGAAAAAGAACCAAAAGGAGAAGTAGAACAAGTTAACCTTGAGCTATAAATGGTACTTTTCAGTATACGGAACAGGGCTTGGACACATAGCGAGGAGCCTTTGGCTTGCTAAGCACCTTGAAGGCGAAAAGTACTTTTCAAGTTGGGGGGAGGCTTTCAAAATATCTTCTTCACATTATAGAACTTTTTACGCTACTCCCCTAGACGTGGTTTGGACAGAAGAAGGAAGAATGTCTTTTAAAAAAACCATTAAAAGATTTTATAGACCGTTCAGCACGCTTGCCGTTCAAATTAGGGAAGAAAGAAAAAGGATAAAAGAACTTAACCCTTCAGTTATAATATCTGATTCAAGGATTTCGCCTCTTATAGCTTCAAGACTTGTAGATAAAAAGAGCGCGCTTATAATAAATCAGGCAAAAATTCTTTTCCCATTAAGAACTGGAGTTTATCTTTTTTTGGAAAGGCTGTTCGGAGAATTACTAGGCGCTGTATGGGATTTAGCTGACGTCATACTTTCCCCCGATTTGCCTCCTCCTTATAACATCTCAAAGTTCAGCATGCAGCTAAAAAGTATAGAAAAAAAGGTTATTTATGCAGGGTTTTTTGTTGATATGCCTAATAAAAAGCTTGAATGCAATAACAATGGTATTCGTAGAATATTTGCTCCTATAAGCGGACCCGCACCAACAAAGAAGCTTATAGTAGATCTTTTGTTAAAGACAGCAAAGATGCTACCTAACAATTATCATGTTACTGTTAGCTTAGGCGATTATAACAAAAAGAATTATGTATTTGATTATGGTAACATGCGAATAATTGGTTGGGACGAAAATCGTGAGGAAAATATGATATGTTCTGATGCTCTTATAGTTAGAGGAGGATTAACAACTATAGGGGAAGGCATAATTTACGGAAAACCGATGATAGTTTTTCCTATAGCGTTGCATGGAGAGCAAGAGCAAAATGCGCTAAGAGTTCAAGAGCTTGGCTTTGGACTTTATATGGATCAGTATAAAACAAAACCAAAAGATCTCTTAGAAAGCGTGCAACTTCTGCTTGAAGATGATAGATTTATAAAAAACATAGAAATACCTTCAAAAATAGCCAGATCTATAAATACTCAGCAAAAGGTAAAAAGCATATTGGAGGATCTTGTTCATGACGGAAATCCCTAAAAGTGGGATGTATGAAAAAGGCAAGATTGATACGGCAAAGCTTATATTAGATGCTTTAAATAGAGATCCTGGAAAGGATGGTATTGTTCTATATTATATAGGAACGGTAAAAGATTTCAGCAAGGATGGTAAGAAAGTTAAACAACTTTACATAGAAGCTTATAAGGATTTAGCAGACAAAAAATTGGAGGAAATTTGTTTTGACGCTAAAAACAGGTTTTTTACAAACGATTGCAAAATATATCATTTTTACGGCTATTTTGCCCCTGGCGAACCCCTTGTAATCGCAATAATATGGAGCAAGGATAGAAGCCAGGCGCTTTCCGCTCTTCCATACGTTATTGATAGATATAAAAAAGAACCCACAATATGGAAAAAAGAGATCTATGAGGATGGAACATCGAAGTGGTTAGAAGAATGATAGGGCTTGGAATTGAAAGCACAGCCCATACGTTTGGAGCCTCTGTAATTAGTGATGATGGAAGAATATTATCTAACGTTAAGGATGTGTATAGACCCCCAGAAGGAGCAGGCATACATCCAAGAGAGGCTTCTAGACACCATTCAGATGTAGCGCCAAAGGTTCTTAAAGAATCATTGATAAAAGCTTCTGTAAGCTATCGCGATCTTGATTTTATAGCTTATTCAGCAGGACCAGGATTAGGACCGTGTCTAAGGGTTGGCGCGACTCTAGCAAGGTTTATTTCTGCTTATTATGATAAGCCTCTTATTCCTGTCCATCATGGAATAGGTCATATAGAACTTGGAGCGCTTCTTACAGGCGCTAAAGATCCGCTCGTGCTTTTGCTTTCTGGCGGCCACACGATGATACTTTCTGCTCATAACAAAAGGTGGAGGGTTTTTGGAGAAACTCTAGATATAACTCTTGGTCAGCTAATAGATCAGTTCGGAAGAAGCATAGGATTTTCTTCTCCATCAGGCCCTCAAGTAGAAGCGCTTGCTTCTAAAGGGAAAAATTTCGTTCAACTCCCTTATGTGGTAAAAGGCAATGACCTTTCTTTTTCCGGAATCCTTAGCGCAGCAAAGAAGTTATTAAGTAGGTTTAGGGTTGAGGATATGGCCTATTCATTACAAGAGGTTGCCTTTTCTATGCTTGCAGAGACTGCAGAAAGAGCATTAGCTTTAACAAAAAAACCTGAAATCATGGTTGTAGGTGGCGTTGCGGCTAACAAAAGGTTGAAGGAGATGCTCAGCTATATTGCAGAAAGGCACGATAGCAAGTTATTTATAGTTCCTGCTGATTATGCAGGCGATAACGGAGCACAGATAGCTTGGTTGGGGGCGCTTTACCATAAATATGGCTACAAAGTTGAACCTGAACATGCTTTTGTTGATCAATCTTGGAGAATAGATGAGGTTGAGGTGCCTTGGAGAAGCTGATAAGCAAAGGCGCTGAGGCTAATATTTACCTAGGAAAATGGGGACCTCTAGATGTAATCTATAAAGTGAGAGTTAAAAAACCATATATGGTTGAAGATTTAGACAGTTATCTTAGAAGAATCAGGACCGTAAGAGAAGCAAAAATGCTAAGAGCTGCAAGAAACTGCATCTTAACTCCTTATGTGCTTTATGTTGGGCTGAATTCATTCACAATAGTTATGCAGTATGTTTATGGAAAGACAATGAAAGAATTGATTAATAATAGACCAGATCTTTCATTTATTGCTGGAGAATACCTTGCTAAGCTTCACAATAATGGCATAGCTCATGGTGACCCAAATACTTCAAATCTTTTGTTAGAATTAAACAGCGGTAAATGGTACATGATAGATTTTGGTCTTTCTTATTATACTCAAAGGGTTGAAGACTATGCCGTTGACTTTCACCTATTTAGAGAGATCATTAATGTGCAACATTCAGACGTTTATGAGCAAGCGTATGAATTTTTCTCTAAAGGTTATTTTTCAACAAGCAGAATAGCAAAGGATAAGTTCATGAACAAGGTAGAAGAAATAGAAAGAAGAGGAAGATATGCTAGAAGGAGAAAGTTTGAGTTTTAGCCTCTGTAAATAAGTAGAGGTACGAGCTGTTCCTCTTCCGTCAAACCGCCATGATGTCCTTTAAAGGCTATATAGTCCTTATCCCCTTCTGGACCCCTGTAAGAATAAATAAGCGATTCTGGAACCTTTGGCACCGCAAGTATATCTCCTAGTCTATCGGCAAACTTTGGATCTACAGTCTCGCCAAGGAACCCCTCTTTGAGATATTCTTCGCGCGTAAAAAGTTCAAACCCTTTTAGAGTTTCTTCAAAGTACTTTCTAAGTTTTGTTTCATCTTTAACTTTCATAAAAGCAGCCCTTGAATCGCCCCAAGGAGGCATTTCAAGAAGGTCCATCAGAGAATCATCTACTACGTGACTTACAACGTTGTCTGTTTGCCCATGGTCTGCAGTAAGCAACAAAGTTAAATCTTTGATTCCTTCTAAAGAACTCAAAAGCAGTTTAAGAAGGTCAGAAGCCGAAGATAAAGTTTCTGGTGAAAAGGGCCCATAGTGATGCGAAAGTGTGTCAACCGTAGGTATATAAATGTTAAGAAAAACGCTGTCGTTTTCTGTAAGTATCTTTTTTGCTGCTTGGAAAGCATCCCAAGGATAATAGTATTTAACCATTCTTAGATTTCTGTGATGGAATTGAGTTGTTGGAGATTCATATATGCTTGCTGGAACTATTGAATACCCTGATATTCCTTTTTCTGCAAGTCTGTCTCCAATAGGAACTGCTTTTTCAGAAATGTATTTTGAAAAGTTCTGATAAATAAGAGGCAGTGGCGTCTCCTGTGAAGGATGCGAAAGGTTTAACATGTTGACTATTGTTCCAAGTTCCTTTATGTATGTTGTGAAACCCATAACTCCATGTTCGCCTGGAGTTAGCCCTGTATAAAAACTGAGCATAGCACATGCTGTAGTGGATGGAAATATGCTGGTAATTGTTTCATGATCAAATTTTTCTAACATTTTTTTATCTATAAACCCTTTTTCTAATCCTTTTTCAAGGGTTTTCTCGCCGAACGCATCAAATATAGCTAGCACAAATTTTCCGCTCTTATCAAGATCCCTTTTTAATGGTTTTCTATTGCTATTTATTCCAAAGTTTTTCAGTATGCTTCCATAAATGTTGGCAATGCTTCCTCCATTATAATCCGGTTTTACAAAATTCATTTTAGAAAATAATATAAAAACTCTTGTACATTTAAACATTTCTACAAACTTTGTTATCCTGAATTATTATTAAATATGTTCTGTTATGTTATTAAAAACATAAAATTTTAGCAATTATATTACTAAATATTAAGCGTCACTATTTAAATCATGCTAATAACATGCTGTGTTGAATACTTCAAAAGCTTGTTATCGAGATAGTTAAAAATAATCAGTACGTTTAGTATTTAGTCATATCATTTATAAAATTATATGATTTTTATATCTTTATATCTTAAAAAACGTTTTTAATATTTATTCAACACAGCAAGTTTCAAATAGATTTATAAACATTATGCGTTCATTAAGTTTTATATGCATAACTTTATATTTTTAGCAAATAATTATTTTTCATGAGGCTTGAAATATCAAAACTTAAGCCTGAAGAGGTCAAAGAAGCTAAAGAAATGATGATTGAAGCTCTTCATGAAAATTATATAACAGATATTGAAATAGAAATGAATATAGCTCTTGACATCAATCATATAAGCGAAAAAGCTAGCGAAATTTTGGAACAACAGTTAGAGCATCTTATAAAATCAAAGAACGCTGCTGTGATTGCTGCAAGAATTGACGGAAAACTCGTGGGTTATGCAATAGTAGTAATAGAAGGAGATGTAGCCGATTTCTGGGATCTAGTAGTTAAAAAAGAATACAGGAATATGGGCGTAGGGTCTTCGCTTATAAAAGAGGTGGAAAATTATGCAAAACAAAAGGGCTGCGTAGCCATAAAGCTCGATGTTAACTTGCAAAACGAAAACGCAATAAGGCTTTATGAAAAATTTGGTTACAGAAAGGTTTCTTACATAATGATGAAAGGGGACAGGATCAATGGCTTACCATAAAATTTTGGCAATAGGTTATATTTATACCTTTGAAAGCGCAAAAAAGGTCGAAGAGCAAAGCTATAAGAACAACAAGTTTTATAAAACCAAAAAGGATTGTAAAAGTTCTCCAGAATTGTTCGCATTTCTTCATTCTTTAAAGATAAATTTCGGAAACTCTTATGTAGACATGTCAGAAATTTCATTATTTTTAGGGACGTACAGAGCTTTTAATAAAGAGCTTGAACTTGAAGGGAACGCGTATGTATACTTAAGAAGTTTCTCTGCTTTTATCAACTCTATAATCATCCTGATAATTCTAAATCCAAAAGAAGTTTCAACAGAGGAACTCATTAGTTTTCAACACAAAGGCTCTTTTCAGATAGAGGGCGTTGCTATGGATGAATTCCTAAGCGCTTTTTTTAAGGATATTCAATCAAAATATAGGGAATTATATGTTTCCCTCTTTTTAAACGAAAGTTATAAACCAGACGATAGGGAATTATACGGAATAATAGAATCAGATCCAGGTTATCATGAAGCAAATCTAAACGTAGTTAAGGAGGTTGTTTCAAAAAACGCCAGTATGATAGAAGGCATAGATCTTTTTTATTCTGAACACAATATGTCTGTAATATTTTACGATGAACCTTTAAATAAGTTCCAAGCCATAACTGATCTAAGCCTTTCCGCGTTTTATGAAGAAATTTCTGAAGAGTTTAAAGAATGCAAAGTTTCAATAAGCAAAATAGATCCTTATCTCCCTGTTTTTATCGATTATCTTGTAGAAATTGAGCCCCTGCGGCTTCAACACGTTTTGCTTTCTATTTATGAGATTAAAATGCAGTTAAGCGAAAAGACGAAAAATCAAATGGCAAAATTAAAAGCCGAGCTTACAGATATGTTAGATTTTTATTATGCTATAGCTTCAACCATATACAAAGGCGTTAAGCGGGCTCTGATTATTGGAGAAAGAGAAATGGGAAATGACGATTTAAAACATATTTTTGATGAAAAGATGAATCTGTTAAACGAGTCTATTGAAATGTATCATGAGCTAGCATTAGAGAGATGGAACATGCTTTTTACATACACTTTGGCAGCGATGGGCTTTGCTTCCTTGCTGGATGCCTTTCTTTTGGCTTTTTTTAAACAAGAAGGTCCGATAAACATAGCTATTTTGCTTATTGTTAGCTCTACTGTATTTATATTTTTGGCCGGCTATTTATTTACAAAACTGATGAAAAATAAATGAATGAAAAAATTCTTGTTTTTTCTTCTATCAGCGCAATAATGTATGGTTTTTGGGGAAGTTTTATTGCTGTTTCACTAAAGTTAGGGATGAACGCAGGCACAATAGGCCTAGTTACATATCTTCTAGCTTCATTAGCAAGTTTTGTTTTTTCTACAAGAAAGTTCATTTTGCCTAAAAAAGAGTGGATAATTTCAGGCCTACTTTTTGCTACAGCTAACTATTTGCTTTTTAACATAATCAAGTTCAGTTTTCTTTCTTCTGCCTACGTTTATGTTCCATCATCGATCTTAATATTTTACATGATTTCTTATAAAAAAAATAAACCTAAAGGAGCTGACACGGTAAGAGTTTCGTTAGCAGTTCTACTTGTAACCACAGGCATGATAGTGTCCCAAGTCACAGGTTCGTCAGGCTTTAACTTTATAGACCTTGTAATCGGCATAATAATAGCAACTCTTTATGGCGTCTCATCTTACCTTACAGCATATTCGTCACTAGAAGGATTTGAAATTGTTGAAAGCTTTTGGATAACTTTTTTTGAATTATTCATATTCTTACCACTTACATTTTTTTTCGGTTCAGAGTTTACAATAAAAGGAACACTTTTCGGAATTTTTGCAGGAATATGTGTGAGTTTGGGGCTTTATCTAGAGCTGGCCTCTTATAACATAAGCACACGATTAGGCGATAAATTCAAGCTAATGAACCTTATAAACGTTTTGACCAACTTGGATTCAGTTTTTATCGCAATAGCTTCAGTTGTGCTTGGTAGTTTTACTAGCTTTAGCTTAGCTGGCCTTGTGTTAGTGTTCGTAGGAGCCGGATTCTTTTTTAAATAGAACCGCTTCTTGTAATTTTTGTTTTAAAATGATAACGCCTTTTTTAGATAAAACCTGGGGGTAAATAGTTGTTTTGCTTTAACCAATCTACATGAGCAACAGTATACCTCCAAAGGATGTCGCATTTAGTATCGTCAAAGGGCCATGGCGCTACAAGCACAACATCTCCTTCCCTTATCCATATTTTTCTTTTTAATTTTCCTCTTATTCTGCCAAGCCTAACTTTTTCGTCAGTGCACCTTATCATAGCATGATCGCTACCAAGCAGTTTTTCTACAACTCCTAAAAGTTCTCCCTGTTCAGGGAGAACTAGATCTTTAAGCTCAGCTTCGCTTAACACCTTTCGCTTTCCCATTTTCTTCCCCTAATTAAATTAAATTTACATATTATAACGCTTTTGCTCAAATCAGCAAAACATTGATTAAAGAACCTTTTGGTATTGATTTGTTTGTTATTAGCAGAGCATCGGTTTCGAGAAGAAATTTTAAAGTGTGAGGTCTAATGTTTAAAGGCTCAGCCATCGTGCATCCATCATATTTTATTAACTTAATAAAAATGATCTTAGTCAAACCTTTTTCGACTAGCACTTTTTGCTTAAGATGTACCCTTGCTCTTTTTATGTAAGGCATATATCCCATAACTTGCAATGTTATTGGCAACAGTACAAATAACGCAGCCACTGCTGCTTGTGCATTTCCTGGAAGGGTTATTATTGGCTTCCCGCTTAAAGTGAAAAATCCTGTCGTCCTACCTGGCTGAATATTTATTCCTTTAAAGATAATCTTACCGCCAGTTGCCAAAACCGCATTTTCTGTAAGATCTTTGCTACTTACTCCTGTGCCTCCTATTGTCAAAAGAACATCGTATTTTTTTGAGAGCAGCACAATGGCATTTGATATATCGCTTACAGAATCAGGTACAGGATCAAAAAGTTCAGCTTTTGCCATCATAGATTCTATAAAGCTTTTTGCAGTAAATCCAGTTAGATCAGGTCCAGATTTACCGATAAGCTCTGTACCAATAGGAAGAATAGCAATTTTTGGTTTTTTAAAAACCGTAACTTTTTTTATACCTGCAACACCAAGAAATAAAGCCGCCCTAGAACTTAAAACCTCACCTTTTTTTAATATAATATCACCTTTTTTACAATCTTCGCCTATGTCAAGAAAATTCTTTTCAAATGCTGATTCGCTTTTAACAAAAAGCGTGCCTCCGCTTGCTGAAGCTAACTCTTTCTTTATTACATAAAGAGAATTGTTTGGCAATAAAGATCCAGTATAAACTTGATACGCTTCGTTGTCCTTAATATAGGTTGGAGGTTTTGAAAGTAAAGATATTTCGCCCTTTATTTCATATCTTTCTCGTTTCGAACAAACTACAAAACCATCCATAATGCTCTTAGGGAGAGGAGGTAGGTCTTCTTGGCAGTGGACATTCTTAGCAATTATATGGTTAACTCCTTTAAAAAGAGACACGTTTTTTGTTTTTGGAGCACTTCTAAGTTGTAATTTTATATTTTTTATCGCTTCAACTAAGATAACCATCTTCCTATCAGCAAATATATATGACGATATATATGAGATGTTCCTTATTTTTCTTAAATTATAATTTTTGCATAGCGTCATTAGCTCTGGCACATAGTTTGTGAACCATTATTCTTAGGTGGCCTATCCTGTTCCTGCACATTCAGTACATTATCATGTTTTTTGAGAATATATGATCAACGGCCATCTTGACTATCACTAGTGTTTTGTTCTGACTTCCTCCCCGCCATAAATAGCGAAGGTTCCCCTCATAGATTCGGGTTTACATATCTCATCTGAGGGCGGTTGAGAGGCTCAGAGCAATCCCATTAAGATTCATAACTGCAATAATATCACGATCAT
>DAXX01000058.1 GCA_002506605.1 Thaumarchaeota archaeon UBA160 | reverse complement strand
GTAAAGACCCAGACTGTGAACAGGGATGGGCTCATAACGCACAAGGCTGAACACGCTAGAGGAAGGAGGCACGATTATGACATATTCAAGAAGAGCAAACTTAAGCTGCCTCCAGGCGTAGAGCCACTTAGATCTAGCTATTGAGGGCGTTCAGAAAGACTTCCNNCCAAGATGAAGAAGTTCATGATAATGGACGGAGAGTTCAGGAACAGGCTAAAATACTATGAGGTGATAACCAATATAGTAGCCGGCTTGTTAACCTGAGGATAATGGGCGCATAAACAAAGCGTTCAAGCTAATGATGCACATGCAAAAATTATAAATTACGCGTAAGGTCTAATGTACAGAAATTTAATTTTTTAAAAAACCGTTTATAACAGACTGCTTTATACATAACCAGATGCCCCTTTATGTAAAAGAGCTCTTCAAAGCTTATGGCAAAATAATTGCCGTGAGAGGAATAAGTTTCAATGCCAAAGAAGGGAAGGTTTTCGGGCTTTTAGGTCCAAATGGAGCTGGAAAAACTACAACGCTCAAAATAATTTCAACTGTTCTTAAACCGGATTCTGGAAACGTATTTTTAAACGAAGTTGATATAGTAAACAGGCCAGAAACTGCAAGAGAATACATTTCATATGTGCCAGAAGACGTTGGGACGTACAGAAATTTAACTGGATATGAGCACCTAACATTTGCAGCAACGGTTTATGCAAAAAATAAAGAAGAATACAATGAATTCTTAGAAGAAGGAATCCGGATAGCTGATCTTGGGAATAAAATATATGAAAAAACAAAATCTTACAGCAAAGGTATGAAAAGAAGGTTACAGATAGCAAGAGCCCTTATGGTAAAACCTAGGCTAGCGATTCTTGATGAGCCAACCGCAGGCATTGATGTCTTTCACGCAATTAACATAAGAAACGTTATAAAAGACTTTGCGGCAAAGAACTCATCTATCGTAATAGTTTCCTCGCATAATATGTTCGAAGTAGAAAAGCTTTGCGACGAGATAGGGATAATAAATCAAGGAGTTTTGCTTAAGGCAGGTTCTGTAAAAGAAATAAAGGGTGACAGTCAAGACCTAGAGGAAGTATTTATGAAGCTTGCAAGCGGCACCCAATTATCATCTGAAAAAAGTGAGGTTTAAAATTGAAGGGTAAGGTAAGAGGGCTCATAAAAAAAGATCTCTTGGATGTGCTCAGAGATCCTAAAGTTTATGTTGGCTTCTTCCTGCCTTTATTAATTTTTGCCGCATTTGGATTCATTTCTGCAGTTACAGCGCCACCATCTACTGTTCCTTTAAGTGTATACGTAAGTAAGAACTGGAGTTTCTTAGACAGCTACCTGATCACTCAAGGGGCAAAAATCAGCAGCAGTCCATTTAATTCTGATGCGATAATAAGTATTTCAAACAACAGCAACTTTCTAATTTTACACGTCACATTCAATATGAAGGACATAAATCAGATTTATTATGCTAAAGCTGAAGCTCTAAACTATGTTCTAAATAACTTCCAATCATATTATAGAAACTATTTATTAAAAAAAGCGGGGGTTGCTGACTTTAAAATAATATCAAACCCTGTAAATTATTCCTTTATTACAAACATAAATAACGTAACATATCCATTTAACCCTATATATATATTTGAAATGACGCAGGTTGAAGAGTTCGTTGCCCCAACAATACTGTTCGCTCTTTGCATAGGCATGGCAGAGATGTCCGCTACTCTTATAACTGTAGAGCAAGAAGAAAAAACGTTTGAAGTGCTGCTCAGCATGCCGATTAAAAGGTACGAAATCTTAGTTTCTAAAATCATCGCCTCTTTTGTAATATCTATCCTAAGTTCGATATTTTATTTAGTAGGATTGGTAATATTTTCAAATGAGTATTTAAGCCTTCTGGGCGATGTACAAACAGGACCTCTCGTTTTTGTAAATACAACGATCTTTTTAATATTCGTATTACTGCTCATAATAAGCACAATTTTTTCAAGCTCTCTTGGAATTTTGATAGGGCTTCTTAGCAAGGATTTAAGGATAGCCAACGTCTACTTAGGTCTTATTACCGTCCCAATACTCATACCAACTCTTTTCTTCATAGCTGGCGGTTCGCTAAGCTATGTTAGCGGTCCTTTTAAGATTTTGCTTCTTTTGCTTCCTCCTACGTACGCTATAGAAATTACCAGAGCTTTCATTACAAGGTACTTAACAGGTTACTGGATTTTGGGAATTATAGTAGGGCTAGTCGAAACTCTCATCATACTTTATATTTCTTCATTAATTATAAATGGAACGCGGCTTAGGCTGCTAAAAAATAAAAAAGTTAAGGAAGACAAGACAAATTAAAGCACCAAAAACTAAAATATCGCTAACTTTTATCTCAAACCTTCCAGCGTTTTCACATTCAAATGCAAAATCTGATAGGCCCTTAGTTTCAAGGGCAATGGATGTTACATATGCTTTCTTTACAGAGCTGTAGATCAAAGCCTTAAGAAGCGTATAAGGCATTTTAAGCTTGTTAAAATTCTTAGGTTTTCTCACTTTGCTAACAGAATATACCGTTTTGGCCATTTCCAACATTTCTGGCAAAAGTCGAAAGGTCATTGCAGTTCCAAGTGCAATTATTGGTGATATGTGAGCCTTTTTTAAGAAATTTAGAACGGCCTTTGGGTTTAAGCCTTTAGAAAAGGCGAAGGCTAAGTACAACGTTATTATCAGCTTGGCAGAAGATACGAGCCCCCATAGTATTCCCTGATAGGTAACGGCGATACCCTTGTCTTCTGTTAAAAAATCAATTATCGGGTTGATGTTTGGCTTTATAACCCAAAAAATTATATCTGTTTTTTGTCCAGAATAAAATCCCCAGTAGAAAAATGCCTGCGAGAGCACAAAGCCAAATATTATCCACGCGCTGAACTTTATGACCGGCAACATCTGTTTCTTATAGTTAATAACGCTATAAACTAACGAAATAAAAACGCCCATTGCAAGTATATAAGCATTGAACGACGTTAGAGCTAGAGTTAACCCTGCTAATAACACAAGAATCGAAGTTAAAGATCCGTAATTTTTTTCAAGATTCGTAAACTTCACCATCCTTAAAGCGATAGATCCTATCTGAAATTTTTTTCGCAAGCCATTCTTCTTGCGTAATCACTACAGCAGAAGAACCTGCATCCTTTATAAGTTGCAAAGCTTTAACAAGTAATGATAATCCGTATTGATCCTGTCCTTCTGTCGGCTCATCAAGCACGTAAAGCTCAGGATCCATAGCTATTGCCGATGCAAGAGCGACTCTGACCCTTTCTCCTCTAGAAAGCGAATGCGGTAACCTTTCCTTCTTGTCATAAAGTCCAAAAAATTTTAAACTCTGTTCGGCAACGTTTTTGTCTCTGCTTTCATAGAGAACCTCTGATATTACCTTGTCCTGAAGAAACTGAAGTTCTGGAGTCTGTAGCATAAAGCCTTTTTTCTTCGCGTTTACAGAAACCCCTTTCGAAGTAAGGATACCTATCAAGATCTTAGCTATTGTAGACTTTCCTGAACCATTAGGACCGACAAAAGAAACTATTTCACCTCCATTTATTTCCAAGTTTACGTTCTTTAAAGCCTGTACTCCAGCATCGTAAGTGTAATTAAGGTTGGTAACTTTAATTAGCTTATCATTTATTTCTTTATCGCTAAGCTCTATTTCAGGTTCAGGCGCATCAAAAAAATTTTTAGAATAAAGCTCAACTCTTACGTCTGCTATATTTCTTAGATATTCTGTTCTGTGTTCAGCTATTATCACTGTTACATTTTTTTCTTTTAAAAGCTTAAGTTGTTCTATAAATTTTTTTCTTGACTCATGATCCAAGTTAGCAAGGGGTTCGTCAAAAAGCACTATCTTATAACCTCCGAGCAAGGCGAAGCCTATGGCCACCTTCTGAGCTTCGCCACCGCTTAACGTGTACACTTCCCTGTGTAAAAGCCCTCTTAGCCCCAACATTTCTACAACTTCATTAAAGCTTCTATGGTCAGGATTTTTCCAAGTAAGTTCAGTGCAAACATCATAACCAATAAATGAGTTTAGCGGTTCCTGGGGTACATAGTATATAACCCCTTTTTTGAGTGCTTGCTTAGGAGTCATCCCATTAACAACAATTCTTCCATCTATTTTTGAATCAATGTATTCGCCAGAAAATCCCAAAATTGCATATAAAAGAGAAGTTTTGCCAGACCCTGTGGCCCCGCTTATTAACCCAATTTCACCTTCTCCTAATTCCATATTAACATTTTCAAAAATTAATTTTTCATCATAGCGCATTGAAAGATCTTTAATTGAGATCATACAAAAAAGCTTTGGAAGGAGAAAGATATAAATATTTGGATGGATAATCCATCCAACATGAAAAACTCATTATTAGCTACATTTTTATCAATAATTATAATAGCTATTCTTGCATTTTTGATGTATGTTTCATTTTCAATTTACGCTTCAAGCAAGGCCATAAGCGAGGTTATAACCCTTAGCGAATCGCTCATAATATTGACAATAGGCTTAACTATGATAAACAGAAAGTTAAAGGAAGTTGTAAAGCCAAGGAATTTAGCCTTATCAATAACATTTGGAATACTTCTATACGCTGCCCAATTTGCCATAGCTTACCTGCCTTCATTTATTTGGTATACACCGCCTTTAAATTATTTTGCTACAGCGCTTTTTGTTTACATTCCTGAGAGCCTGATAGTAAGCGTTTTATTAGTGCTTACAGATAACGCTTATGGATCCGTTTTCATGATGATGATACCGTTTTACATAATATCGATGCTTGCCTATTTCAACCCTATATGGACTCCCTTTTATTTCAGCATGGCATCTTTGGCCGAAATCGTAATTTTGGCAGGAAAAAAAGAATACATAACTTCTGCCCTAGGAGCTTTGGCTTTTAGCGCAGCAGACGCTTTTCTAGCATCGCAGTTTTTGCTGTTCAATTTCGGTGTTTACCAGCCGCCAATGGTTCAATTGTCATCCGCTTTAGTAGATACAATTTTTGCTGCAATAGGTGCCTTTGCAGGAATTGCCGTTGGTAAAAAGGCAAAAACTGCTTGGAGGCCTTAGGAGCATCATTTTTTGAGCGAAAGAACAATGTAAACTAAGAATGCAATTGCTACACCTACTGCTGCTGGAACCAGAATCTTGTTGATAATATTTATGGCATATTCCCAGTTATTTCCAAGTAGAATTCCAATATAAATAAGGATTATACTCCACAGGAAAGATCCGAAAAAAGTAAAAAGGATGAACCTGAGTACGTCCATTTTGAACGCTCCAGCAGGAAACGATATCAATGTGCGCATACCGGGCAACATGCGTGTGAAAAGAACAGCATATGCGCCATATTTTTTAAACCATTCAATAGCTCTGTTAAGGTTCTTTTCATTTATAAGCTTCCTTTTCTGTATTCCTTCTAAACCAATAAGCAAACCTATATAGTAATCCACTAAAGAACCTAAGATAGAGCCTGCTGTTGTGGCAAGCAGAACCAGATAAAGGTTAAGCTTCCCAAGAGAAACTAAATACCCAGATAAAGGCAATATTACCTCAGAAGGTATGGGCAGTGATGAGCTTTCAAGAGCCATAAGCGCAAATATAACCACAACTCCGCCATCTGCTACAGCCTTTGCAGTCCAGACAGGTATAGCAACTATTAAACTATGAAGCGGGGTATATCCTATGTTTCCTTCGCCATAAAATGCGTAAGATAATACAAAGGCAACAACTCCTACAGCAGAGCTTATCAGCGTTTTGTTAAGCATTTTATGCCGCTTTTTCTTCTAGGGATTCTTTTATAGCTTCATTTATCTGATCAGCCATATAATGATCTAAAAGCTTGAACTTTATTTTCTTAACTTCTGGCACCTTTTTTAAAGCTTCAACAACATCGTTAGCTAGCTGATAAGCATACATTGCTGGACACGCTGGAGTGGTCATCCTTACTTCTATATCAACTGTGCCATCTTCGCTGAGCTCCAGCTTTTGAACCAAATTTAGGTCCAGTATGGAGACTCCAACTTCAGGGTCTATCACATAAGATAAATTTTCCCAAATCTGATCTAACACCTTTTCTTTGTCCATTAAGCAATTATAGTGTACGGCATTATTATTTCTTTCTTCACAATCTTTTTTGGTAAAACTTGATAAACCAATAGAGTTATGTCACCCCTCGATGCATGGGGGCGATATCAATGATAACCATCATGCGAGGGAGGTGTGCCTTGATAGCACACACGTCCAGCTAATAAACAGTGAGGAAGAATGCGTGAAGCAGAGATACTTTGCTGTAGCCAGGACTTTAGCTCCCGAGGGATTGAGAATAGCTAGAAAGCAGGCAGCAGATATGCTGGGAATTAGCAAGAGGCAATTTCAGAGAATATTGAAGAGGTTTATGGAACAGGGGATTGAAGGACTTATAAAGACGTCAACTAGGCCGAAAAGATTTCCCAACAAGATACCTGAAGACGTTGAGAGAAGAATCGTTGAAGTGAGAAAGGCCACAGGGTTTGGTCCAGACAGGACAGCTGTGATAGTGAACAAAGGGCTTGAAATTGAGGGAAGAAAAAGAGTAAGCGACGCTACATGCTACAACGTGCTTGTAAGGAATGGGCTAGTTNNAAAAAGGGCGCAGAAAGAGTACAGGTCGTTTGAATAGGGAAGGCCTGACGAGCTCATACAGGCTGACATAACATACTTCAACGGAGTACCTCTCATGACGATGGAAGATGATCATTCAGAAAAGGTAATTCATACGATGAANNAAGTTATGAAAACCTGCTTACCGACAACGGATCACAGTTTTCAAGGAAAAATTCGAGCATAAAGAAGTACTGCGAAGAAAAGATCACAGGCAAGCACATCTGAGCTTCAGCGCGCCAACCTCAGCGGTTATGAAAATCTTATACCTAGCTTTTACCAAATAATAACGCTCATGCGCCCAAGTAGCCGCCATTGGTTTTATGTCTCGTGCATGATCCGCGGCTGAAACGCTGATACAGCTAATCCTTTTGCGCATTGTGCATGTCTGGCAGAACGTTATATCTTGAGTAAGTAAGAAGAGGTGGATATTGGTCAAATAAAATTTTCAGATAAAAAGTTAAGGTGCAGATCGCTCTTCCCAGTGTTATAAAAGCTTCATCCAATAAAAGCACTNNAGTAATAAACTATAAAGAAAAAGCATTGGATCTTTTGCTGTATATCTCTGTAATCGTGACAGATAGCAGAAAATTTAGGAATATCTCACGCTTCAGTTCTTTATTAGGCAAAAGTTTTTTAATAATGCTTGAGATTTCCGCAAAAGCAAACTGATTGCTGTTAATGAAACAAAGCTCAAGGCTAAAAACAGTTTTTTGTATGAGCAGAAGTTATTATTTTTAAGAGCTTTTTGCAATCAAAAAAGCAAGAGCTAATTATAAGCTTAGCTTTTCTTGAAAGGAATATTAAAAACGCATAAATAAGCAAAATTAGCTTTGATAAAGGCTTATTCTACAGATAACTTTTCAAGTACTTGGGCTCGATTATTATCACTAAACTTTTCAATAAAAAACAGGGTAGAGTAATTCTTAAGAACTTTTAAAAAGAAAAACTACGATCCTCTGGTAGATATTAATGTACGCTCAGATTTTTGGCTTCTTAATATCAAATATTTTTATTATTGCTTTGTTACAATGTATTTTTCTACGGCTGAAAGTTAGACTCGTTAATCTCCTGTACAACATCTTTAGATCTTTCGTCTTTGCTTCTTTGAAGTTCGTCATGAGCTCTAGGTTCAGTTTTTGCTTTCCGCTTGCACAGGTGTCCGAGCAACAGCGATCTGTCTTCTTAGGATACTCTTTGTTCTGCCTTTATTTTCTTTAGAGCCCACCTTAGCCTGTTTCTTAATTGTGTATGTCACCACTTATGTGTATACGTTAATTTTTTTCGGAGAGATATTACCTTAAATAAACTCGCCGGGGGCAGGATTTGAACCTGCGAGGGCCGAAGCCCACTGGCTTTCCTGTAACAGATCTCGAGGCCAGCCCCTTAGGCCGCTCGGGCACCCCGGCTGAATAATTTTTGAATAAGATCGATTTAAGCTTATTTTAATTTTTAAATTTGAATAAGAAATTCTTTAGCTTATGTAATTTATAAATTTAAAATGCTATTGTATAATCTAATTACGTCTTCATCGCGATTTAAAGTTATCTCAGAGGGAATTATTTTAACGCCTTCAATAATTCTTTCGGTTTCCTTAAAATCGCTATTATCAATCATAAGGTAATCGATCAGGCCATTATAAATTTTTATAATTCCATGAGGACCTGGCTCAAACCCCAAATCCTGCATCATTTTTGAGGCCGGGCCTTTATATGTGGCTCCACCCTTAAAAGGACTAATCGCAACTCTCTTTCCTTTAAAATTTTTTATTTTTCTTCTCAAATCTTTTACAGATATTATAGGAAATATTGAAGCTAACGGGTTACTCGGCGCTATGATCAAAACTTCAGATTCGTCAAGAATTTCAAGAGCTTTTTGAGATGCTCTTGCTTTTCCTGAGCCGTCAACTTTTAGATATTTTATGCTTTCTTGGATTCTCTTCACGTAGTATTCTTCAAACGAAATCTCTCCAGCGCTCAAACCTAGTACAGTCTTAAGCCTAGCGTCAGTAGGGGGAGCAACATCTATATTCAGCTTAAAAGCTTTTAGAATTCTACTAAAAACTTCTGTAAGCTTTAGGCCGCTTTTTAGAAGGTAAGTTCTATATATATGAACGGCTAGATCTCTGTCGCCAAGCATTATGTATGGCTCAACGTTCATCTTTTTCAGCATATCATATGCATTAAATGTGTCCCCAACTATTCCCCAGTTTTTGCCGAAGTCAAACAGGCCAGCTAGCGAATAGAGTACAGAATCAAAATCTGGCGATACATACAAACCAAGGAAATATTCATCATCCGCTGTGTTTACTATGGCGCCAACTTCGATTTTCTTTCTGTAAAGCGCCCCTACAACTTTTGCCCCGGATGTACCGCCGCAAAGTACGCTCGTCTTTTGCATAATAAAATAAGTCCAATCATGCCTTAAATAAAGTTTCGTTAAGATAGGGCTTTATTTTTGCTAAAACATAATTTGCCGCATTAGGAGTTATTTCAGCTCTCCTTCTGAACCATGTAAAGTTTGGCTCTTTTTCCCACAAGGGCACTATATGTATATGAACATGAAATATTATTTGGCTGGCTGCTCTGCCTACATTTGTAAACAGCCTTACTCCATCAGCGTTCATGCCAAGTTTAACCGCTAAGCCGACAGCCTTTGATATCTTGGCTAAATCAAAAAGCTCTTCATCGGGGACTGTAAGATAATCCTGATAGTGCTTTTTTGTTATAACTAAAGAATGACCGGGAGCTATCGGAAACCTATCAAGAATTGCCATAACCCTTTCGTTTTCAAATATTTTGTACGCATGCTCTTTTCCATTAGATATATTGCAAAATATGCAATCTTGAAACATCTATTTCCCTACTAACAAACTTTCTTATAATCTTTTTATTGCAAGTTGAATTGCCCTAATCTAGTCGCCAAAGCTTCTAAGTTTATAGCCGCGCTTGCCTCAACGCATGGAATGCCTTTCATGTATTCAGCATAGAGTATGGGCGCTGGCGTCCCTGAGCATTCTGCCATGTGCTTTTGCTCGTTCATAAATAAGTTGCTATCGATCTTTTATTGAAATGTAGCCCATTTAAGCCAGTTACAGTTAAAGCAAAAGCTCCTGTTAAATAGATCAACTTTTAACTCTAATGGAGGTAAGGGGCGAAAGTCCCTTTCTTTCTATAAATGATAGCCCTTTATAAAAGGCTTTTTAGGCGATCAAAAAATACACATCAAGGATGTGCCTTTGGATGCAGGCGAAAAGCTAGCTGACATATAGCTCCAAAGGCGCGAGCTCTCTGGATGAAGCGAGAAGCCCCAACTGGCAGGTCGGTATAGTTCACACTTCAAGAACAAAGGTGGCAAGCTCATGTATCTACAAAACTTTATTTAATACTGGCTTTATAGTTTACATATGCTTGAAGAAGATTTGGCTCATTTTGCTGTACAACAATCTTCTAAGATGGGATTTGAATATTCTGAAGCAAGAGTACAACGAGACACTATCATATCTATAAACCTGAACAACGGTATGCCAGATGTTCCGATAAAAGGGGAATTATATGGTATAGGTATAAGAGTTATTTACAAAGGCGCGATGGGATTCTCATCAACAAACGTTTTAACAAGAGAATCAGTCTTGGATGTATTGGAAAATCTAAAAAGGACGCTAGAAGGCATAACAGCTACAAAAGAGAATGAAAAAATCAAGATGTCAGAAGAAGATATACTGACCGCTAATTGGAGTGTAGATGAAAGAAGAAGATTTGAAGATATAAACCTAGATTGGTTTTTAAAAAAATCAAAAGAATTAGATGATGTGGCGAAAAATGAAGAAAAAATAAAACAGAGATTAATAAGATTAAGCGGCAGTTTAGAACTAAAATATTTTGTAAATTCTGAAGGGACAATGATAAAATCAAGAATTCCTAGGTATTTGTTTACTGCCTTTATAACTGCGTATGATTCCTCAGATATAGCTCAAAGGTTCATTGAGATAGGCGGGAGCGGAGGTCCAGAAGTCCTCGATAGGCTTAAAACGCATGAAAAGTTTACCGAAGAAATAAAGACAATTACAAAAATTGTAGGTAAAAGAAGAAGCATAAAAGAAGGAGTTTATAATGTAATTGTAGGTCCCGAAGTCGCTGGAATAATGGCTCATGAATCCATAGGACATCCGTTTGAAGCAGATAGGGTTAGAGGTAGGGAAGGGGCGCAAGGCGGCGAATCCTATTTAAGGGACATAAAATCGAATAAAATAGGTAGCGCTGAAGCTAACATCTCTGACGACCCAACAATACCATTTTCGTACGGTTATTTTCTTTTTGATGAGGAAGGAGTAAAAGCTAGAAAAAAAGAACTGGTAAAAGGAGGATCAGTTAAAGAGCTTCTGCATAACAGAGAAACTGCAGGTGAGCTTGGGATTAAAAGCAACGCCTCAGCCAGAGCCTCAAACTATTCTGTCGAGCCAATAATTAGAATGTCGAACACTTTTGTAGAACCCGGGGATTGGACTTTTGAAGAAATTGTAAAGGAAGTAAAAGATGGCGTGTTCATAAATTCGTTTATGGAATGGAACATAGATGATCGCAGGCTTAACCAAAGGTATGTTGGATTTGAGGCGTATAAAATATCCAATTCAGAAATATCTGAACCCGTAAAAGGAGTAATAATAGAAACAACAACTTTAAATTTATGGAGCAAACTGTACGCAAGGAGTAAGGAATTGGAATTTTCTGCTGCAACGTGCGGGAAGGGTGATCCTGAGCAGGGAGTTCCGGTCTGGACAGGTGGGCCATACCTGCTTTTTAAAGATTTAAATCTCAAGGTGAGGTAAAATGTTTTTAGATAAAGCTAAACATTTGATTGAGAACGCGGTGGAGCAGTTCTCAATAATAGAGAGCGACCCTTCTGAATATTTAATCAGGTTTTATAATGGCAAAGTAACGATAGCAGCAGTAAATAGATCAACTTACCTTCAAATGCTGATAACTAAAGGTAAAAAGAAGGTCTTTAAAGTGATTACGGACATGCAATCGCTAGAATCAGGCGTTGAAGACGCTCTAAAAACTCTTGAAGCAGTAGAAGAAGGTGAAGTTCCTGAAGTTTATCCAAAGACCACCTATTCTGCACTTGAGATTTCTGATAAAGAATTAGCGGTTGAAGAAGCGCTGAACAAGGTAATAGATTCTATGAAAAACGTTTACAATGTAGGTGTAGATAGAGTATCTGGCATCGCTAAACTTTACAAGACTACATACCATCTCTTAACTTCTACAGGAAATGAAAAGGTTGAAACAAGAACAGATTATATATATTATGTTAGAGCATTCAAAGGTAATGGTAGCGGCTTTGGAAACTCTGTTTCAACGACTATAAAACACTTTGACCCTGCATCTGCTACTGCAGAAGCTGCTGAGTATGCGGTAAAGGCTGAATCATCGAAAAGCATTCATGAGGGGAAATATACTGTAATATTATCTCCGCCTATAGCTGCATCCATATTTGAACTTGTGGCAGGAATGTGTTCTGCATATTCCATAGATGTAGGCTTTTCTTTCTTAAAAGACAAGTTGGGCGAAACTGTAGCACCTAAAGAGCTTAATATAACAGATTACGGACAGATTTATGACGGAGTCAACAGCAGATCTTTTGATGACGAAGGTGCGCCTACAGGAATTACAAAGCTTATAGAAGGAGGACGATTTGTTTCCGTTATTCATAATTCTACAACTGCTAAAAAGTGGAGGGCAAAAACGACAGGGAACGCTGGGATAATAGATCCTTCGCCTTGGAATATTACCGTTGATGGCGGAGATGCAGAAAATGATGAGATGCTCAAAGAAATAAAAGAAGGTGTATTTATTACAAACAACTGGTATACTAGATTTAACAACTATAGAACTGGAGAGTTTTCTACAATAATAAGAGATGCGGCTTTTTACATTAAAAATGGAGAAATAATGTATCCTGTTGCCAACATAAGGCTTTCAGATTCACTACCACGGCTATTAAGTTCTATCAAGATGATTTCCAAAAACACAAAATGGATAAAATGGTGGGGAGAAGTTGTTACGCCAGTTAGGTCGCCATACATAATGGTAGAAGAAACAACATTAACCGTACCTTAAATGGTATCCATAATAAAGATAGAAAAGGAAAACATTAACCGCCTGAACGGCAGAGTCTTGGATCTTGATGGTTATTATTATAAATTATTTAAAGATGGCGAACTTTATTTATCGTTTGATTTTAAAAAAACTATAGATCACGTAATTGATGATATTTTAGAGGCGCGAGAGCTTTATATAATTTCATATGATACATTAAGTTTTATGTTCATGAAGATGTATGGGCGAAGACGGTATAAAATTTTTCTTAGCAACTTTTTACGTGCCTTAAGGGTGCTTGAATGTTCAACCAAGGTAAATGTAATTTTCATTAGATATTCTGAATTAGTTAAGAACGATCCTGCTAGCATTGAAGATTATACAACAAACTGTTATTAGGCGGCTTAAAAGTAAATTATCCTTAAGGTTTATTTTTATAGTAAAGCTTGTGCGGCAATGTTTTATTAAGAATTGCTTAAAAAGTGTTATAAAAGCTTAAGGTTAAGATTTTTTTAATTTGTCTGCAAACGAAATAATGGTCTAAAAAATACATAAGATAACATCTCATTTCAAAGTTATTTTAAAAATATTTATTGGGAATTTCTAAATATTAATTGCATGAAACGATGATCTGTCG
>DAXX01000054.1 GCA_002506605.1 Thaumarchaeota archaeon UBA160 | reverse complement strand
TTTTATCTGAAAAATCTTATTTGACCAGCATCTGGATTCTCTAAAGTAACGTTTTTAAATGAGGTATGCAATTTTAATTATTTGCATGCATTTGGTGATTAAAAATTGTTAATTGTTCATTTGCCGGCCCCTATATCTACTTTGTTGGCAATAATTCTAATATTAGTGGGACCAGTAATAGCTTTTTTCCTTCTCTGGAAGGCTATAGGGTTCAAAGGCTATGCTTCAATATTTGCATATTCAGATGGTAAAACGTTTCTTTATAAATTGGATCCTCGCGTTAAATTGCTTTATGCTATTGCGGTGCCTGCCCTTGCAAGCGCTTTTGGTTTCTATTTGGGTTTAGCTCTGCTTGTTTTTACATTGTTGCTTTACCTTTTTATGACAAACCCGATGAAAAACTTAAGGTTTGTAATCCTTTTGATGCTTTCGATAGTAATACCATCAGCTTGGATAGATAGCATAACCTTTTCTGGCTTTCGTAGATTAAAAGGGCAACTTTTAGTTGCGTTCGTGCCATCTTCCATGGGTATAAAAGGCATTTCTTTCATTGGTTTGATATTTGGCCTAGTTATTTCTGTACCAGCAGCTCTTGAAGTAGCTTCAATCTTTGTACTCGTTTTTACGTCATCGCCGTCAGATGTACTAACAAGCATGGTCAAATCAAAAGTACCTTATGAACTTGCTTTTGCTATGACGTTAGCTATAGTGTCTATACCAAAAGTTTTAGATACTTTTTCCTCTTTAACCGAAGTTTTAAGGAGCAGAGGGTTTCTCGACGGATTAAATCCTTTGCGAGTTAAAACTTTTATAAAAAGGCTGTATATCTATGCCTACAGCACTGGCATCGTCATAGCAGCTTTCGTAATAAATGTCTTAAGGTCTTCTCAAAATATAGCATTGTCTGCTGACATAAGGGGTTTTAGGGCCAATAAAAAAAGAACATATTATCATGATTTTAAAATGAAATCTATAGATTGGGTTCTAGCACTAACGCTTTTTGCAGCTTTTGTTATAGCCGTAATTCATTAAACTATGCAATCTTGGATTCGATTTTCGTTATAATTAATTAAAAATGCATTCAAAAAACCGATAGCTTTTATAATTGTCGAGCAATATATAAAATTTTATAAACAAATTTCATCTTATTTTATCAATTTTTTATTGTTTGTATAAGCATTTCAGTTACCATTTATTTTATATTATAAGTCTAAGCTTTTGGCCTAAAGTCTCTGATAATTTAAAAGCTTAAATTTTAGTTCACGAATAATAAAACCATGGTTGTGCACCTAGAATACTATGATATTGATGTAGTGGAACTAGAACCTCTACCTGCCAATTTAATTGCCATTGAAGGGCTGCCGGACGTAGGGCTAGTCGGTGCAATATCTGTATTTCACCTTATAGAAAAAATGCACATGAGACCTGTTGCTTATTTTAAAAGCGATGCTTTACCGCCTATACAAAGTGTTAAAATGGGCATCATTCAAGAACCTGTAGCGGCTTATTCAGATGGAAGGCTTTTAGTCATATCCTCTGAAGTCCCAATTCCAACAGCTCTTATTAAGAACTTTTCAAGAACTCTAGCAGATTGGCTCTATGAAAAAAGGATAGCGTTCGCAGTATCAATCAACGGTTTTCCAGTTCAAAGAAGAATAGAAATTGATAAACCAGAAGTTGTAGGTGTTTCAAATTCTGAAAAAGGTTTAGAAATTCTAAAAGAAAAGGGCATTAAGCCGCTTGAAGAAGGATTTGTTGCTGGCATATTTGCAGAATTGCTTTCTATTTTAAAAGATAGAAATATTGATGCATATGCTATAATTGCTGAAAGCTTTCCGACCTATCCAGATCCTGGAGCTGCCGCATCAGCACTTGAAGCGCTTTCTAAATTATTAGATATAAAAATAGACGTTCAGGAGCTATTGCAAAAAGCTGATGAGATAAGACTAAACTTTAAGGATCTCTCTGCAAAAACAACTCAAAATAAGATGGAAGCTATGCCATCTATGTACAGGTGATGAAAAATGATAGACAACGTTGAACCTTTAAGCGAAATTTATGAAACAAGTGACAGTTATATAATTACAATAGATCTGCCTTTTGTGAAGGATAAGGAACAGATTGAGTTATATGTAAAAGAAAACGAAATTGAAATAATTGCTATGATGAACAGAAAAGTTTACTGGGCATCCTTTGAAGGTTTCGGGAAAAAAGTTGAGGTAAGCAAATACAGAAAAAAAATAACGTTGCCCTTTACAATAGACCCTAATAGCGTTAAAGCCACATTTAAAAACGGCATATTAATGGTTGAAATCCCAAAAAAACGCGAAAAGAGAACAAAAATAAATATATCCTAAAATAAAATAAATTGTTTTATTCTATTATTTCCCATTTTGATTGGTATTTATCTAGCTGTTCCTTTGTATATTCGTCAATTGGATGCTCTCTTTCGGGTATTTCTACTACTTTCTTTACATCAAAGAGCTCTGTCGTAAAGTACCTCATGGCGGAGTCGTTCATCATGACAACTATGTGTTTTAACTCTGGATGTTTCTTAGCAACTTTTACAGCAGCCGCAACGTTAGCTCCAGATGATATCCCAGCTAATATTTTTTCTTTTAGCATGAGCTGTTTTGCATAGTATATAGCCTCATCTGAACTTACTGTAACTACTCCGTCAAGCATGCTTACATCTAGATTTCTAGGCACGAATCCATCTCCTATGCCTTCAATTTTGTGACTTCCCCACTTTCTCTTAGAAAGCATTGGTGCCTCAGTTGGTTCTACTGCATACAACTTAACCTTAGGGTTCTTTTCCCTTAAGTATTTACCCGCACCTGTAAGCGTACCGCCAGTACCTTGAGTCAGCACTAGAGCATCTACTTTTCCGCCAGTTTGTTCCCATATTTCAGCGCCTGTTGTATCATGATGAGCGGCTATCGCATCAGGGTTTGAGTATTGATCAGGGAACCAGTATTTATCTGGATGTTCTTTGTACATTTTCATAGCAACCTCATAAGAAATGTCAGCATCGCTTTCAGCGCCAGGAGTCTCTATTATGTTGCCTCCTAAGGCCCTTATGAGCTTTTTTCTTTCCTCAGACATACCTGCCGGCATCACTATGGTTACTTTGTAACCTAACAATGTTCCAATCCATGTGCAGGCTATCCCTGCGTTTCCTGTGCTTACTTCCACGATCTCCATGCCAGGCTTTAAGTCGCCTCTTTTAATGGCCTCTGTTATCATTCTATAATAAACTCTATCCTTTAAACTTCCTGAAGGGTTAAGATAGTCTAGCTTTGCATATATTGTAGCATTTATGCCTTCGTCCTTAGGTATTTTTTGCAATTTGACTAGCGGCGTACGACCTATTGCTTCGAGCATATTTTCAAAAGCCTTTGAATTTGCATTCCAATTTATACTCATGCTCGGTCATAATTGGGTTATGATGTTAGTTTTTAACCATTTCTTTTTTGCAGAAGTTAGGAATGTGCCCAGATAGGAATGCGTTTTTGCCTTAAATTGCTGCTAATGCACGTTTAAAGCGTTCATGGCCATCACAAGCTAACCTGTCAGCAATAATAAAAACGATCAAGTCGTCTGCACAGGTCATGATGACAGCCAAACTTCTGGCTAATATGCCATTTTTTGCTTTATGCCCTTAACTAGATTTGAGCATTTACAGTAATCTTGAACATCGCTTAAATGGCCGTGAGCGTTAAGTCATCTCTTCAATGACTTTTCTTAACCATGAACAG
>DAXX01000011.1:22692-35553 GCA_002506605.1 Thaumarchaeota archaeon UBA160 | reverse complement strand
ATTAAGAAATGATCTTAATTGAACAGCCTCAAGGGTTATTCATTCCTTCCCTCACAGAAGGGGGCTTTCGCCCTTTTAATCTCCATTAGAGTTAAATACCTTCATGCTGAGAAGGAAGGTTACCTTGTCTGGATCAGCAAAAGAAATAGATAAATTTATAAACAGTAGTTATATATTCATCATGGTTTTGGAGGTGAAATTGTAAATGGCTGATGCTACTGCTATTCCAGCGGTTACTTCCACAGGGCAACCAGTATTAATACTTAAAGAAGGTACAACAGAGAAAAAAGGCAAGGAGGCGCAAAGAAACAACTTTGAAGCAGTAAAAATAATAAAAGATATAGTAAAAACTTCATTGGGACCAAAGGGTATGGACAAAATGCTGGTAGATAGTTTAGGTGATGTGACAGTAACAAACGATGGGGCTACAATATTGAAAGAAATGGATGTGCAACATCCGGCAGCAAAAATGATGGTAGAAATTGCAAAAGCTACTGACAATGAAGTTGGAGATGGAACCACATCGACTGTGGTTCTTGCAGGCTACCTAATTGAAAAAGCTGAAGAGCTGATAGATAAAGGAATACATCCAACTATAATAATTGATGGTTATATGAAGGCATCACAAGAAGCCTTGAAAATCCTAAAGAGCATAGCTGAAAAAGTTAACCCAGATGACAAAGAGGTTCTTAAGAAAATAGCTAAGACAACGCTTTCAACTAAGATGGTTTCAACCGAAGCTGAATATCTAGCAGACCTAGTTGTTAATGCAGTTTTACAGGTTGCAGATAAAGTTAACGGCCAGTACAAAGTAGACATCGATAACGTTAAAGTAGAGAAAAAACCTGGAGGATCTATTACAAATACGCAATTGATAAAAGGAGTAGTCATAGACAAGGAAGTTGTTCATGCAAGTATGCCAAAGCTAGTAAGAAACGCTAAGATAGCGCTATTAAATGCTCCTCTCGAAATAGAAAAAACTGAAATAGATGCTAAAATAAATATTACAGATCCAGAACAGATGAAAGCTTTTTTGGATGAAGAAACCAAGATACTTAAACAAATGGTCGACAAGATCAAATCAGTTGGAGCCAATGTCGTTCTTTGCCAGAAAGGCATTGACGATATGGCGCAGCACTACCTAGCCAAAGAAGGAATTTTGGCTGTAAGAAGAATAAAGATGAGCGACATGGACAAGCTGTCTAGAGCTACCGGAGGCAGAATAGTAACAAGCATAGATGACCTGTCCTCTGATGATCTTGGATATGCTGAACTTGTTGAAGAGAGAAAGATCGAAGAAGATAAGTGGGTATTTGTTGAAGGATGCAAAAATCCAAAGGCTGTTAGCATACTCATCAGAGGTGGAGCCCAAAGGGTAGTAGATGAAGCAGAAAGATCTATACATGATGCGCTCATGACTGTAAAGGATGTTCTTGAAAGGCCATACATAGTTGCTGGCGGTGGGGCAGCAGAAATTGAAGCCGCGACGCAGCTAAGAAAATGGGCACAGACTTTAGAAGGGAGGATTCAGCTAGCGGCTTTAGCATTTGCTGAAGCATTAGAAATGCTTGCCCTCACTCTAGCAGAAAATGCAGGTTTGGAACCGTTAGACATATTGCCAGAGTTACAAGCAGCTCATCAAAAAGGAGAAAAATGGGCCGGTATAAATGTTCTGAAAGGAAAAGTAGATAACATGCTGGAAAACAACGTCATAGAAGCGGAAATAGTAAAGGAACAAATAATAAAGGCCGCAACCGAGGCAGCTAGCATGATAATAAAGATCGATGACCTTATAGCCGCAAGCAAGCCAGCAGAAAAAGAAACATCAAAATCTTCAGCAGAAAAAGAAACATAAAAATCTTCTGAATAGAAATACTAAAAAGGATAAAGCTTATTTATTGTTTCTTTTTCAAATTTTTCTTTTATGCTGTTTTTGATGCCGATGAATAGACTTTCATAAATTTTTAAAATTTCTATCAAGTTTAGGGCATTTTCATCTGAAAACTTTGAAAGTTCAAAAACATTTGTTGTATATAGTATTTTCAATGTAAGAAGATCAAAACTTTCAGGATTTTCTATGTTATATTTTTTAGATAAATACGTTGCGGCTTCCTGAAGATCTTTGCATTTAACTTTTTGTTTAACATAAAGCGATTCAGAGACTGGAGTCTGACCTGCTAGCGCGCACACTTTATAATTATGAATGTCCATCAGGGCATGGGTTGCCATGTTGTAACCAGCATATTTTATTATTTCTATCAATTTTATTTTTTCAAACGCAAAGTTTAGCAACCCTAGATCTTTACTGTTTTGCCAGACCTCTAAAGGAGATTTAATTTGCAAATCTAAAACATAATTTCCGAGCTTTATCTTTTCCAAATCGCTTGCATTTTCAATTTTTTTGATGGAATCTTCAGCTAAAGGCTTAGATTGATATGTATAGTAATACAGCGCTTCCCCTGTAATATTTTTTAGCATAGCGTTCTTTATATTTTCAAGGATTAAAGAATTAAATTCGCCCCGCGCTTTACTCGTTTCTTTTGATAGTTCATATGTAAGACTTCCTATAAGCTCTTTGAAATACTCTTCAACAGTGTTTGCTTGTATCGGATAGTTTATTTTTCTGCTTATCCTTTCTAGCAATTCTTTTTCGTTGTTCAGCTCGATGTATCTTTCCGCTTCGCTCAAAGGAGGTAATTTAGAAAGAAAAGCCCTCGATCTAGAAATAGCATATATAACGTTACCCTTCAATCTTCTTCTCTAACTCCTGCATTACTATCTCTTTTAAAGATTCCCAGTTGTTTTGAAAAATTTTTTCAATTTTTTCAACTTCGGCAGAATAATGGGCTTTAATGTTTTCGCATTCTTTTTCTATATCAGGCTTTGATCCGTCTAAAATTTTCTTTGCTTCCATGCTTTTATCTTCTATATATTTCTTTTTAGCTTCGTCACTAAGTTCTTTAGCGTAATTTTTTAAATCTTCAGAGAAAATTGAGGCCTTATTCAACAACTCATCTAATTTTAGATTTATTTCTTTGACATAATTTAACAAGTCATCAGCTTTCATCATCTTTATTATAAATTTAACAAAATATAAATTTATTATGCTATGCTATTTTATATTGAGTGTATGGCTGAAGAACGCGAAATAAAACTTAAGTTTCCTGAGGATCTTGATTTTGAAGGTTTTCTGATCGGCAGAGGTGGTAAATTTATTAAAAAAGAAAGGCAGATAGATTTATACTTAGACTTTGATGATTTTAAGCTGAAAAATTCAGGTTCAGCGCTAAGGTTAAGAATTTCTGGTAATGAGTGCTTTTTAACTTTTAAAGGTCCACAGAAAAAAGATATAATCAAAAATAGAGATGAATACGAAATAAAAGTTTCTGATCATACTTTGGCATTAAAAATTTTTGAATCGCTTGGGATTAAGGAAAGACTTAGAGTTGTAAAGGATAGATCAATCATCATGTTCGAAGGTCTGAAATTTGAAATAGATAATGTGGAAAATCTAGGTAATTTTGTTGAGGTCGAAATAAAATCAGATGAAGAAATAGAAAAAGTTAAAAAAATAGCACAAGCCGCTGGTATTGAATGGAAGCCTATATTAAAAGGCTATGCTGAGCTCTTGGCTGAAAAATGATATTTAAAGTTTTTTAGAAATATTTATATACATGATATATAGATATTTTTATGAGGCAATTTTAATATGTCATACAAAAGAGTTTCTCCATCGGATATAGATAATATCGACAGGTGCCCAAGATGCGGTTCAAAGGATCTCTTAATGGACGTTAATACTGGGGAGATCATATGTGCTAATTGTGGTTACGTCATAAGAGAAAAAGTAGAGGATTTAAAACCTGAGTGGAGGGCTTTTTCAAAAGAGGAAAAGGAAGACAGAAGCAGGGCCGGCATACCTCTATCGATAGCGATGCACGATATGGGGCTTTCAACAGTGATGGACCAGTCAGATAAAGACGCATCTGGAAAGTCTCTAACTGGATTTAATAAGAGCACGTTTGACAGGCTAAGAATGTGGGACAGCAGAAGCCAGATTCACGAACCTGCAGAAAGGAACCTTAGGCAGGCATTTAACGAACTGGACAGGCTTGCGGATAAGCTCAGCGTTTCTGAGAATGTTGTAGAAAGGGCGGCATACATTTACAGAAAAGCCCTAGAAAAAGGATTAGTAAGGGGCAGAAGCATAAGTGCGCTTATTGCCGCATCTCTTTATGCTGCTTGCAGGGCTCTCGAGATACCAAGAACCTTAAAGGATATTGCGGCTGTATCAAGCATAAAGAAGAAAGACATAGCCAGATGCTACAGGCTAATATTGAGGGAATTAGATATTAAAATGCCAATAATTGATCCTATCAAGTCAGTAAGCAGGATCGCCGCAAAGGCGGGCCTAAGCGAAAAAACGACGAGAAAAGCTATAGAAATCATCAAAAAAGCTATACAGTCAGGAATTTCGGCCGGCAAAGATCCTATGGGCTTGGCGGCTGCCGCTCTCTATGTTGCTTGCGTGTTAGAAGGAGAAAACAAGACTCAAAAAGACATAGCAGAAGCAGCTGGGGTAACAGAAGTTACTATAAGGAACAGGTATAAAGGTTTAAAGGCAACGCTAAACATGCCGGAGCTTTGAAATTTTTAATTAAGATTTCCATAAAATTTAAATTTTTATTTTTGTAATACTGTTTACATATGCAAAAATCTTTAAAAATAGATGATAAAGATATTAAAATTTTAAGCGAACTTACTAGAGATGCAAGCCAGAGCATACCTAAACTCAGCAGAAAATTAAACCTTGACCCTAGCGTTGTTTACTCAAGGATAAGAAGGCTTCAAAAATTAGGATACATTCAAGGTTTCACAACAGTTGTGAATGATGAGCTTCTTGGATGGAAAGTATTGGCCATAATAGGCATAAACGCCGAATCAAAGAAAAGGGATCTTGTTTATGAAACGCTTTATAAAATGCCTGAAGTTAGAACAGTTATAGAGGTTACAGGAAGATATGATTTTCTAGTTTTTCTTAAATCAAAATCTATAGAGGATCTTCATTCTCTTATTACAGATAAAGTAGGGGCCATTGATGGCGTAACATATACTGAAACGTTCATTTCCTTAAGGTCAAAAGCAAAAACGTTTGAACTTCTCGTTTAAATTTATGTATAGCTATATTATAGTAAGAGCAAAGAGCCAAGAAGAAGCATTATGCTTAAATAAAATAATAAAGAAAAAAAGCACAATTTTTAACAATTACCTTCTGCTGGAATCTGATGATATAGAACTATTTGAAAGCGTAAAAAACATGTGCGGTACCGACAAAGTTTATTATGCCAGAAGCTTTTCTTCAACAAAAGATCTTGCAACTTACATAGAGAGTAACGCTAAATCTAAACCAATTAACTTTATTTTCGAGGAAGGCTCTCAGGAAGATCTTTACAGCTTAATTGACGAATATTTGCGTATATCAAAAAAAGGACATATTAGCGAAGTCGAACCAAAAGAAGTCTTCAAAATATTGAAAATAAACGGTTTGTATCATTTAGTCCAGTATGAAGTTGAAGGCGTGGGCGGATTTTGTAATCATAGAGGGAAATTTTCCGTTTTTATCGATGGAAATTATGAAAGCTATTCTTTGGCCTATAGGTTTCTTAGCAACGGCATAGACATAACGGCAATAATACCTTTCAATGGAAATAAAACGCTTTTTAGAAGTATGATTTTGCCTATATACTTGTTTAGCAAACGATGTCAAAACAGGACCGTTGATTTGCTAATTTGTGATCTGAGACGCAGCAATGTCAATAATGAAATAAAAACTTTTTCAGAACCTATATTTGTAGCAGGCGGAAAAATCTTTAAAGATATGTTGGTAAGCATACCGTTAGAGCTGCTTTATGACATTAAACTCCCAGAAGAGATTAAGGTTACTAAAACTGAATTTAGCCCTTTAGATATTCTTAAATGCGCCATAGATAACAAAACCAGTTTTTACAATATAAAGAATAGCTCATTTAATCAAATTTTAGATGAATTTTTTAAAAAAATGGATTCAAATAAAAATCAAAATTTGGAATAAGAAAAGTTTATATACCCTGTATGATTCAATTAAATTCGAATGAACAACAAATATCTATATTTATTAATTACAATAATTGCTCTTGGATTTTCAGTAAGCCCTGCTGTAGCTCAATCACCTATGTTAGCTCCAAGTCAGGTGCGCACGCACGGACCTTTGATAAATACGCTTATATTCAATGTTTACACAAGCGATCAAGATGCTTTCCTAGCGCTGACATCAGGGCAGATTCAGGCAATGGAGTGGACATTAACTCCCAGCATGTACATAACAGCACAGACTACTGCTAATGTATATACAAACTTAACTCTGTCTTACGCGTTTGACGGGATAGCTTTTAACTGCTTAATGTATCCTTACAGCAACGTTCATTTTAGAAGAGCAATTGCTGAACTAGTAGACTATTCATATTTACAGACACTGTATGGCGTAGAAGCTGTAGCTGAGCCTTATCTTTACGAACCTACACTCTTTTCACCTCCTTATGCTTCTACATACTGGTATGACCCTCAACTTCCTTATCCGTACAAGTATAACCCATCAGCGGCAATGCAGCAGTTGCTTCAAGTTCCAGGCATTTCATATAACCCAGTAAGTGGTCAGTGGACTCTCTATGGTAAACCTTTCTCCCCAGTGCTTTACTATAGATCTGATGACCCGCTAAGAACTGATTTGGCTGAACAGCTAGCTAATGCTGCAAAGCAGATAAACCTTACAATAACGCTGAAGCCAGTTACAGGCGTTACAGCTTCTTCAGTCATATATTCTCCTGCCGCATCAGTAGTTATTGCTCCTGGAACAATGCTTTCAAACTTTTCCACTACACCGCCTCAGTTCAACATGACCCTAGCTAATCAAACTGATACATGGGGCATGTACACTTTTGGCTGGATCGTATCATGGGAACCAAACTATCCATGGTTCTTCTTTAACGGTCAGCTTGCTGGAGTTGTTGATTTTGGAAACTTCTGGAATGAAAGCATGGATTACTGGACCGACCTTCTCTACTGGCATGCAACGAACATTTCTACTGCACAACAAGCCGCATGGATGGTCCAGAAAATATTCTATCAACAGCTTCCATATGTAATCGCGCTCTGGTCAAACCAGATATATGCTGATTATGTCAAGGGATGGACAGGCTTTGCTCAGCTTCCTACAACTGGGCCGAATGAGGAGACAGGCCTTTACTATACTTCGCTTAACGTTCATCCGTCCAATGCTCCCTATGGAGGAACGTACACTGAAGCTTTGCACTCAGCGCCAACTTCATTGGACCCATTATATGTTACAAACTGGGTCTGGCAGGTAGATGTATGGCAAGAAGTATACGATTCGCCAATAGGAACGCCTCCAACAGGGATAACGAGCGGAGCATTGATGCCTTGGATGGGAACTTATAGCGTGCAGAACGATGTAACTACGCCCATAGGCAGGGGACCAGGGTGGTGGAATCCATTCAACGCCTCCAAGATAGTAAATGGACAGATAATAACAATTAACTTCTGGAAGAACGACACCTGGCAGGACGGTGTACCGCTTACAGCTTATGATTATAACTTCTCGCTCTATTACTGGAACGTTCAGGGCCTATCAGGGGCAAGTACTCCTGACGCATACGCATCAACACCGCCTTACGGTTTATTAGCTACCTATATACCTCCAAACAACCCATACGAAATACAGCTTTATGTTAATTCAACAAACCTCTGGAACATCTATACGCTTGATATTCCGGTAATACCTGAGCACATATTTAAGTACTTTAATCCTCCAGTAACAGCTTCTTCAACAAGCGCTTTGGACACAACGCTTCCGTTAAAACAAATATCGGGTCTTTCTTCATATTTGTATTCGCCTAACGAAACCTTACCGCAGTGGATGTACTGGTTACCCAACTTGGAGGTTGGTAGCGGGCCATTTGTATTCCAATCCTGGAATAAAGTAACTAACGTAATAACGCTAACTAGGAATCCAAACTACTACAGAAGCGCATGGTGGGCATGGATGACTAATGTAACTGAGGGAACTAGCGCCCCGTTCAAGGTTAACATAATGGAAGAAATATATAACCCAACATCTAGCACATTCGAAGGAGTTGCTCCGGGAACAACAGGATATATTCCAATAACCAATGCTACCGGTGTTGTTGATGTCATAAACCCAGCATCAGGACACGTTTATGAGAGCATACCTTTGAGTTCTGTTGGAAATGGCTCATATACGGCAACCATACCAACGAGCTCACTCGCTCCAGGGACATATGAGCTGATGGTAAATGCTTCATACAGATCATTCGGGCTTAACAGAGTTTGGTACAGCTATAGCGGTCTAACAGTAACCCCTGTAACTCCAACTACAACAACAATTATATACAAAGTAACTTCATCTACCGGTCTTCCGATTGCAGGCGCAGTTGTTGAGATTGATGGAATAAGTGCTACCACAAATTCCTCAGGCATAGCTGTTCTGTCAAATGTACCTTTAGGAACTCAGACAGTCAGCGTTAAAGCGCCAGGTTATCAAAACTATACTGGAACGCTCACTGTCACTACAACAACTACAGCACAAAGCACGGCTCTTTCAACAGTAACTGTTACTCCTCCTCCACCTCCACCGCCTCCAAAGCCAAGCTATACTGGCTATTACATAGCGGTTGCTGTGATTATAATCGTAATAATAGTCGCAGCAGTGGTCGTCTGGGCTTATAGAAGAAAGTAATTCAAGCATAAAATATTTAAATATTTTTTTGTTCTTTATTTGTTGGGTTGGGCATTAAGGCTTATCTAGCTAAAAAGGTTGTTGGTATAATCATTACAATGTGGGTTATAGCAACTATAAATTTCTTTCTGTTTCAAGTTATGCCATTTACCTTGCTTGGCATAAATCCTGAGCAGTGGTTTGTCCCAATTGTCGGCACACAACATAATTTGCAGTACATACAAAAAATCAGGGAAATGGTTATTGCGCAATTAGGTTTTAACAAACCTCTTGATATAAGATATTTTATATATCTTAAAGCGATGTTTACGTTTCAATTTGGATACAATGTAGGTAGCGTGTTGAGTGGACCGGTTATAAGCACTATAGCTAGATATGCGCCGTATACAGTTCTCTTGCTGGGTGGTTCAACCATAGTGTCTTTTTTTATAAGCCTTTATTTAGGTGTGTTTTCTGCCCATAAAAGAGGCACAACTGTAGATCAGGTTTCTTTTATGACTTTGCTTTTCTTTTATGCTATGCCATCTTTCTGGATAGGTACTTTGCTCCTTTTAATATTTGCTTATTATTTAAAACTGTCGCCACCTAATGCTGCTGCTTACTTTAGTTCTTTCCATGGCATAGCTTATTATCTAGCTGTTTTAAAGGCTATGATACTACCGTTTACATCGCTTACCCTTATAAGCATAGGCGGATTTTATTTGATACAAAGATCAACAGCTATAGATATTATAAATGAAGATTTTGTAACGGTTCTTAAAGCAAAGGGGCTAAAGGACAGATCAATCCTTTATAAGCATGTGTTGAGGAACGCAATTTTACCTACTCTTACTATATTTGCAATCTCTATGGGATTTGTTCTTTCAGGCGCTGTGATAACAGAAACGATCTTTGGTTGGCCAGGTTTAGGTTACTGGACATACATGGCCATAGTTACACAAGACTTTCCTTTAGAACAAGCGATATTTTTTATAATTTCGTTGATGGTGGTTTTAGCAAACTTTATAGCTGATATATCTTATGGTCTTTTGGACCCAAGAATAAGGAGGGGTTAATATGTCATATAAGAGGCAACTCAAGCTTTTTGCAAAAAACAAGATGGGCGTAGCCGGCGCTTTTATAATAGTGTTTTTCACATTAATGGCGGTATTTGCTCCTTATCTTACATCCAACCCGCCATCCCAAACTTTTGTAACAGGGCCTTGGGCTGTACCAAGTTGGGCAACGATTTTTCCACCTTACAATAACCTCCCTCCTAATATTGAAGCGGTTTCGAACAATCTTAACAGTTGGAAAATATATACTTACAATAACGCAAATTATACATTGCAGCAAAGCATTCTTCCATCTTCTGCCGTAAGCGTAACAAGGTACAAAAATACGAAGGCTCAAGTAATTACCATGTCATCTCAGGTTCCAGCAGGTATGGGTGAAGTATCACTCCTAAATATGACCTATGACTTTAACTATCTGTACAGACCCGCTTATAAGTTTGCGTTTGGTGTCTTGTTTGACCCCATTATCGCTGCCAACATATCGGATCTTTATATTAAGTTTACGCTAATAACTCCAAGTGGTAAAGCGTATGCACTAACGCGTTATGTCTATATAGCCTCTTCGCCCGAGGTTATCGACAGCCTTGACAACGGTTTGCACATGAATTCCTGGAATAGCATTTTTATGGCATCAGATACTATACCAGTAGTTATGTCTGCTTTTGGTCCTTCAGGACTGTCTATAAGCATGCCTGCAATGGTTATTTTAAATCAAAAAGGAAATTATAAGTTAAACATACAGGTAATAGCCTTTGAATCCTCACAGCCAGGATATGTAAAATTTTCTTTAGCAGATCCTTACTTCTTTATTTATGGTAGACAGTATGGGCTTTTAGGATCGGACAATGACGGGAGAGATCTTTGGTCGCAGTTTGTTTGGGGCTCAAGGATTTCTATAGAAGTCGGCCTTTTGGCTTCAATATTTTCAGTAGCAATGGGATTAATTATAGGGTTAATAGCTGGCATGTTTGGAGGCCTTGTAGAGGAGTTAACTATGAGGCTCACTGATATATTTTTGGTCATTCCGTTTTTGCCTCTAGCTATAGTAGTCTTATTTCTCTTAACGCAGAATGCGTTTTTAGCAAAGAGCCTTTACTTCTGGCTTGTGGTTCTTTTTGCTGTACTTTCTTGGCCATCTGTGGCTAGGGTCATCAGATCTCAGGTGCTTTCTCTTAAAGAAAGGGGTTATATAGAGGCTTCAAAGGCTTTAGGAGCAGGAAACTGGCACATCATCAGGAAGCACATAATACCTAACGTTATGGGGCTCGTGTATGCGAATCTTGCGTTAAGCGTTCCTGGGTTTATATTAACTGAAGCAGCTCTCGACTTTCTGTTTCCTGGATCGTCAACAACGCCTACTTGGGGAAGGATGTTATCAAAAGCATATGATCACGCCGCTTCAGCAGTCTATTTCCAGTTTGGATGGTGGTGGTTCATATTCCCTGGTTTAGCAATAGTACTTCTATCTTTAGCGTTTGTTATGATCGGGTATGCTTTGGATGAGATATTCAATCCAAGGTTGAGAGGACAGTGAAAACAAAAAGCATGACAATCATAGTGGTAATAATAGTTATTATAATGGCTTTCAGCGGATTTTATTACTTTTTTTATAATAAAGCTCAAAGCTCTTCAAAACTTGTTGGCGCAACTCTTTATTATGATTATTATATTAACTTTCCTCAGAACGGAACTTATATGAGCATTATAAAAATTCATGTGCTGTCTGTTAAAAATAATGAAATAATTTTTAATTACTCTATAATGTCGCTTAACAGCACTGCTAAAAAGCCTTATGTTAATCAATCGTTTATCCCAATTTTTAATCCAGCCGATAATTTAACATATTTCAAAGAAGGCTCTTTTGGAATGCCTCTTTTTATAAATACATCTGTCAAAAGCACAACTGGCTTAACATATATTGAATTTCAGGACAACGAAAGCGTAGTGATAAAATATTCTATTGTAAAGTCTACAAACGTTAACGTTAACTTAACTCTGATTCCATACATTTATACATACAACTTGGGAGCTTCTAATTGGAATCTTATTTATAACGGTTCTTATGGGTATTTGTTATATGCTAAGGGCAACTTTTTAAGCGCTAATTATATTAGTTTTGAATATAAGTTGGTGAACGCAAGTGTCTGAGGTGCTAAAAGTTAACGAATTAAAAATGTACTATAGAATGGGTAAGATGTATGTAAAAGCTGTAGACGATATTTCTTTTTCTCTAAAAAAAGGCAGCTGTCTTGGTCTAGCAGGAGAATCAGGAAGCGGAAAAACAAGTATAGCCACAACTATAATGAGAATTCTGCCAAAGAATGCTCAAATAATTTCAGGCAGTATTTATTTAGATGGACAAGATATTTTGAAGATTAACGACGAGGAATTCAGAAAAATAAGGTGGGTTAAGATAGCCTTAGTTCCTCAGGCTTCTATGAACGCTTTTGATCCTGTTTTTACAATAGGAGACCAGATAGTTGAAGCGATCCTTACTCACAGAAATATTTCAAGAGAAGAAGCGATAGCAAGAGTTAAGGAGCTATTTCAGCTTGTAGGCATCGATCCATCAAGGATAAACAACTATCCGCATGAATTTTCAGGAGGGATGAAACAAAGAGCGGCTATAGCTATGGCATTAGCCAATAATCCTGACGTTTTAATACTGGATGAGCCCACAACCGCTTTAGACGTTGTAGTCCAGGCTCAAATACTGAGCCTTTTAAGAAGCTTAAAGCAAAAGCTTAATATAAGCATGATATTGATAACGCATGATCTTTCCATAATTGCGGATGTTTGCGATTCAATAGCAGTAATGTATGCTGGAAAGATAGTTGAATACGGTGATATAAACAAGGTTTATCACTCACCAATGCATCCATACACGAAAGGCTTGCTTGGAGCTTTTCCTAACATAAGGGCTAAAAAACAAAGGCTTATAGGGATACCCGGCTCACCTCCAAATTTAGCAAATCCTCCTCCAGGCTGCAGGTT
>DAXX01000011.1:0-22647 GCA_002506605.1 Thaumarchaeota archaeon UBA160 | reverse complement strand
GTAGCATGCCACCTTTATGATAAAGGTGATTTAAATGTCTGAGCCTTTAATTAGAGCTTTAAACATAAAAAAATACTTTCCTGTAAGAATGAGCTTCAGTGGCGCGTTAAGGGGAGAAAAACAGAAGTGGGTTAGAGCTGTCGACGATATTTCAATAGATATTTATCCAAAAGAAATATTGGGTTTGGCAGGAGAATCAGGTAGCGGCAAGACAACCTTTGGCAGAACGCTCATAAGACTATTAGAACCAACAGAAGGTTCAGCCATATACAGGGGTGTTGACATATATAAAATAAAAGGTTCTGAGATAAAAAGCTTTAGAAGAAAGTTACAGATAATTTTTCAAGATCCCTATGATTCGATAAATCCAAGGCTAACAGTAAGAGATGTCATAGCAGAAGGTCTAATAATAAATAAGCTTGTTAGCAAAGATAAAATAGACGAAGAAGTCGCAAAGGCATTAGAGGATGTGAAGTTAACGCCTCCGGAAGAGTTCATCAACAGATATCCTCACGAATTGAGCGGAGGACAAAGGCAAAGGGTAGCAATAGCAAGAGCTCTTGTTCTAAGACCTGATTTTATTGTTGCAGATGAGCCAGTTTCGATGTTAGATGTCTCGATAAGAGCAGAAGTCTTGAACGTAATGCTAGACCTCAAGGAGAAATATGGCATAACATTTTTGTTTATAACCCATGACCTAGCTTTGGCTAAGCACATGAGTGACAGGATAGCGGTGATGTACTTGGGAAAGATTGTTGAGCTTGCAAGTTCTGAAAAGCTAATAGAAAATCCGTTACATCCATATACTCAAGCGTTAATTGCTGCTATACCAGTTCCCGATCCTAGCGCGCCCAAAGTTGAAGTGAAAATAAAGGGTGAAATACCGAGTCCGGTAAATCCTCCTCCAGGCTGCAGGTTTCATCCTAGATGTCCCTATGCCTTTGACAGGTGCAAGGTTGAAGAACCAAAGCTTAAAGAGGTTGAACCTGGGCATTATGTAGCATGCCACCTTTATGATAAATCGTAAATCATGATGAGATCTAATGAAAATTTATGTGGGAACTTCAGGATATTCATATTTTTGGAATGAAGGCAAACCAGATCAATTAAGCTGGTACATTTCTAAAGGTTTTGAAACCGTTGAAATAAATTCAACATTTTATTCTTACCCATCTTATGCGGCAATAAAAAAATGGTCAAGAGCAAAAGATAATTTTGTTTTTTCTATCAAAGTAAACAAATATGTAACACATTACATGAAACTTGCAAGTACAAGCGCGTTTCAAAAGTTCTATGATAAATTTAAGCCAATGATAGACAAAATAAAGTTCTGGCTTTTTCAAATGCCTCCTACTTTTGGTTGCGAGGAAAAAAATATCGAAAGATTAGAGTCATTTATAAAAAATTTAAGCATAAAAGGTTATCCAGTGATCGAATTTAGAGATCCATGCTGGTGGGGATTGAAAGAGACCATAATTAAGCAAGGATATAACTTTTGTTCAGTCAGCGCTCCAGGTTTACCTGATGAAATCATAGATAACAAGGGACTAATATATATGAGGTTTCATGGGCTAACTGAGTGGTATGCATATCAATATTCTGAACAAGAGCTCTTAGACTATTATGAAAAAATAGTTAAAATTCGTGCGAAAGAAGCCTATTTGTATTTCAACAATGATACTGGAATGCTAGAAAACGCTTTATTTATGTTGAACTTAAGCAAAAATGCATGAGAGCTTTCGTTAGCGTGAACATAGAAGATGAAGAGTTAAAGAAAAAAATTAAAAAAGTGGCTGAAGAAATAAAAAATAACGAAAACGGGATTAACATAACAAAAGAAGAAAATCTTCACTTCACATTAAAGTTTTTAGGAGAAATTAGTGAAGATGAAAGGGCAGAAATTGTAAAAAATCTTTCTAAAATTTCTCTTCCAAGTTTTGATATACATATCAAGGATCTTGGGGTTTTTCCAGAATTCAATTTTATAAGGATAATCTGGATAGGTGGGTATTCGCAAGAACTAAATAAGCTTGCAGAGGAGGTTGACAAAGGTTCTATTAACATAAAGAGCAATGAAGGTTTTGTTCCTCATATTACAATTGCGCGTGTCAAATTTGTAAAAGATAAGGAAGCTTTGAAAAAGAGATTAAACTCTTTTTTAAACCTTGACTTTGGTTTGTACAGAGTAACAAAATTTTATCTTATGGAAAGCAAACTTTTGCCTCAAGGGCCAATTTATAGGCCCTTGAACGAATTCAAGCTTTTTTGAGCAAAAGTCTTTAAAGAAAAATAAATCTAGTATATAGTTGTGAAGATTAAATCTTTAATAGCTGTTAAGGAAGGTATAGTTAATCAAGAAGTTGCAGACATAATTTCTATTTTAAAAGAACATTTTGAATTATTTAGCGTCCAAGATCTGCCTTACGTTAATAGGGTTGAGTCGTATAGAATAATAGAAAAAGTAAACATATCTTCAGCAATAACAATTGGGGGCGACGGCACGCTCCTAGGCTTGTCTAGGTTTTTGCCTGAACACATAGAAGTTATAGGGATAAATATGGGAGGAAGGGGAATATTAGCTCAGATCGAAAAAGAAAGAATAAACGAGTTTCTAGAATCTTATCTTTCAAAGGATTATTTAATCGAAAAAAGAATGAGATTAAAAGCAAGGATCTCAGACCTTGAAACGGTAAACGTTCTTAACGAATTTTACATACAGAGAGCCAATTTTAATCAAACCCCAACCTTTTCAATAAGCGTTGAGAACGCGTTCGCTATGACAGAGAGAATGGACGGCTTAATAATATCTACCCCTTCTGGTTCAACGGGCTATAATTATTCCAATAGGGGGCCTATAGTTGAACAGGATATCGAAGCTGTCATACTAAATCCCGTAATGCCGCTAAGAGCCTTACCAGCTATTGTAATCAAACCAACTTTGATAAACATAGTTAGCAGTTCTCATGCTTATATGATAGCTGATGGCCAGTTAAGATATGAAATATTACCTAAAGAAAATATTACCGTATACAAAGGAGACTATCTTAGTTTAGTAAAGCTCAAAAATTCTATTTCTCAAATACAAAAGATGTTAAAATGATAGAAAAAGAAAAGCTTTCATCTGTTATCAAAAATTTTGGCGGTTATGAGGATAAAAAGCATAAGATAATTGTTTTATGAACGGTCGAATGCAAAGATCCTATAAAATATGTAATTGGCTTTAAGTCAGATAACATAACTTCTGGTGAAGAAATGTTAAGCTACCTGACCATTAGGACTAAAAGAGAAAAAGCGATAATAATAGATTAGGACGGAATAATAATAGATGAAAAGAAGATCAAATGAAAAAAGTTGAAAAACAATTTGAAAGATGATTCTTCGAAAAAATATTAGAGTTAGCAGGAAATTCTAATATGTTATAAATAACCTTATAAATCAAAAGAGCGCTTATTGTATCATGGACGTATATAAAATAGAATTTTTTAATTTAGAAGATCTGGTCAAAGATTTTTTGGCTATGTCCAGCTTTCTTGGAAGAACGCCGGCTGTAGTGATATATAAGTACAAGGATTATCTTTATACGATGCATCCATTTTATGAAGGGATAGGTTTGCACTTTTGTAAAGATACTGAGAAAAATTATCCTGCAGGGGAATATATTTTTGATACTATAAACGAAAAGATTAAGCCTAAACAGGATAAAAGAGAACTGGCAACAAACGAAGTTCTCATCATTATAATTGAGCAGAAATATAATTCCCTTTTTGAGTAAATTATAACTGATATGCGGGGGGTGGGATTTGAACCCACGTACCCCAACGGGACTGCCGCCTCAGGGCAGCGCCATTGACCTGGCTAGGCGACCCCCGCAGTAAAAATTATCAACTATGAAGATTTAAGCGTTTTCATTCTTTAGCTTTTAATCTAAAAATTTTGTGGTAACGATGGTTTCATTTTCTGTTAAGTACACTGTGTGTTCAAACTGACTTACTCTTGCCCCTCCCGCTTCTATCAGCACATGATAATCTTCTAATACACCCTCTTTTACAAGCTTGTCAAGTATTTGCACAGAATTTGCTCCAAATTCTTTGGCGATCCATCTTGACGCAAAGGGTAAAGTTTTATACTTTTCCCAGATAAAGCTAATTAAATTGCTAGAGCTCTCATCGCCTTTTAGTTTTTTAGGTGAAATAAGTCTGTATATATTACTGTGTTCACCATCTATAACAAATCCTATGGCGCTGCTTTCTACAAAAAAAGGTTCAATTGCATATGCACTATTTTTCTCAAAATGTCCCTTTAGTGGGGAGCCTATCATAGGAACAGAAACACCTGAATGCAAAACAAAATGATCAAGCTTGTGTCCCATCAAATTTTCTATAGTCTTAAAACCATAATTTTTAGCAGTTTTTTCTATATAAGAGCCAAAGTCATAGAATTCTAATCCAGGACGGATGGCTTTTAAGGCATTTTCAAGAGTTTCATAGTTCGCTTTTACCATACTTGAATCCATGCTTGAAAATGTAATAGTAATTGCTGTATCAGCTATGTAACCGTGTACGTGGACGCCTAGATCCACCTTTACTATAGCTCCTTTCTTTATCGTTTTATCATCTTCAAATTTAGCTGTATAATGAGCTGCTTCTTCATTTTGTGAAATGTTGACAGGGAAAGCTGGGTATCCTCCCTTTTTTATTATAAATTCTTCTAATTCTTCACAAATCTCTAAAACTTTCTTTCCTTCGGAGACTACATCAAAAGACTTTTTTAAAGCTTCTGAAGCTATTTTTCCTGCTTTTAAATAATCTTCAATCATTACTCTCTACCAACTTGTTTATTTTATTTATAAGCATTGATATCTCTATCGGAGGAATCACTATGAGCACTATCTTTTCAACATTGGCCATTTCTATTGCAAGCTTTTCAACGTCTTGAGTACCATGTATGGCAACTAACCTGGGCTTGAGAGGAGATATCCTGACAGCTACCATAGGGCTCCTGCCTAGACCTACTTTAGTAAATATTAAAGCCCTCTCTGACGATTTTCCAAATATTTTATAAAACTGTTCTCCTTTAAGCGCAATAATAGCCCTTATGCTGTCCAATATTGTATGCCCAAAAAGATAATGGTCTAGCATTTCATTTCCAGTTAATACCTTACCCTCTACCGCGTTTATCAAATCGGCAACCCTTATTGGCTTTTTATAATCTTTTATATCTATAATTCCGCTGTTTGTTATGTTCTGCTTATCCTGATATATAGATAAGATGACGGAATCGGTTCCTTTAAGTTTAATAAGTCCATCAATATATTTTTTAATAAATCTAACTCCAGCTTTTCGTCTAACTCCTTTCTCATAATCGGAAATTACAGGAGGTGAAACCCCTATTACTTCGGCAAGTTCTTTTTGCTTTACGTCGAGGTTTTCTCTAATCTTTTTCATTATTAACCCAGGATTTTCTGAAAGAACTATTCTTCCTATGAGTTTGTATATTTCATCAGTTTCCAATACTTTTCATTAAAATAGTATTAAAATATAAGTTTTTTTAGCCTTAAATATGATGAGGAAGGTCTCAAAATTTTGTTAGCCATTAATTTTTAGTTAACGCACCCTTTAACTTTAATGGGGTAAAGGTGGCTAAAGTGCCTTTCTATAAGAGGGTTATGTATAGCCCCTTTTAAAATGCTTTTTGTAGGCAATCAAGAAATATATGACAAAGATGCGCTTTTGAAAGCAGGCGAAAAGCTTAGGATGATAGCGCTTCTACATCCAAGCTGGAGTGCATGAAATCATTCCATATGTGGAGGCAAGCACAGCTATGACGCAGCCCTTACCGACAGGTCGGGTTGTTCACATGAATACTGCGTAACGCGACACAACAATAGGTTTTTTAAGCTAAGCCTTTGGTATTCATACATATTTATCGTTCAAAGCCTTTGATTTTGAACGACTTTTGCTTTTGCCTTTATGGCGAAAAATCTTAAGCTATCATAAATGGTTCATTGGACCGGGGGGGACTTGAACCCCCGACCTCCCGCGTGCGAGGCGGGCGTTCTACCCCTGAACTACCGGCCCTCACTTTATTTTCTTATGCACCTTATTTAGATTTATCTGTAAAACGAAAGTAATAAAATTCAAAATGGTGATATCTAAGCTTTTGTAAAGTTATAAGGGAAAGTTTTTAAATTAATTACATAAATACATGGAAGGCAAATGCCAGAGTTTGGATATTCGTTTGTTGAATATAATGAGGTTTCGGACGTTAGGGGTAGCTTAAGAGAAGTTGACATAAGCCCTAAAGAAGCAAGAGAAGTAGCTAACTATATAACAGGCATGAGTTTGGATCGAGCTAAGCAAGTATTGGAGGAAGTTATAAATAAAAAACGTATGATACCTTTTAAAAGGTATCACAAAAAAGTTGGGCATCATAATGTTGAAGGTTTTTATACGGGCAGATACCCGATTAAGGTAGCAAAGTACTTTTTAAAACTGTTAGAGAATTTAGAATCAAATGCTTTATATAAAGGGTTAGATGTGAATCGTCTTATAATAATTCATGCTTCAGCATATCCTGGAAGAAAGCTCGTAAGATACGTTCCACGAGCCTTTGGCAGAAGATCTCCAAAAAAACATGTTTATGTTCATGTTGAGGCTGTTGCTAGGGTGATATGAATATGGTTTATTATAAAAATTTATTGGAAGCAAAAAAGCAGACCATGATGTTAAGGGAGTACCTTGACAAGAAACTAAAGCAGGCTGGTTTTGTAGATATGAATCTTGAAAGCAATCCTCTTGGTACAAGGCTTAACATTCTTGCTCTAAGACCAGGCCTAGTTATTGGATTGCATGGGATTAACGTACGCAACCTTATGGAAGACATATCAAAGGAGATAGGTTTAAAGGAAGTTTCTATAAATGCCACCGAGGTTGCAAATCCTGCATTAGATCCTAAGGCAATAGCGTTGAGGCTTGCAAATGCATATCAAAAAGGGGTGAATTTCAGAAAAGCTGCTACCCAAGCTATGGATGAAGCTATGGCTGCAGGCGCTTTAGGAATTGAAATAAAGTTACAAGGGAAGATAAGAAGTGAAAGGGCCTCTTTTCAAAAATTTAGAGAAGGGATAATTCCAAAAAGCGGCTACCCTAGAGAAGCTGCAAGCAGAAGCGCTGTAGAGCATGTTTTGCTTAAGATGGGGCTTTACGGTATAAAAGTTACTGTTGCTTACAAATCTCCTATTTTAGAAGAATTTAAGTTAAAAGGTGATAATAATGAAGAAAATAAAGGTCAGAAATCTGAGTGATGAAGAATTAATGAAAAATTTATTAGAAGCTAGAAAAGAACTTTTAAGGCTTAACAATCTCAGAAAAATGAGAATGTTAGGCAAAGAATCAGGTAGTATAAAATCCGTAAGAAGGAACATAGCTAGGATCTTGACAGAAATGAGGAGGAGGCAGGAGAAGAAATGATAAATATTGGTGATAAAATATCAGTGTTGAACAAAAAAATTAAAGGCTATCTAGTTTACGAGACAAAAAATACATTTTATATAGCCACAAATGGAAAAATAAAGATCGTACCTAAAAAGGGGAATCAGTTTATAAGTAATAAAAAAATTTACGTTGGGGAGGATTTGTTGGGCAGAACGTGGGAGAGGTTAGATCCAAAATGATGCAAGGAATAAATTTAAAAATAGCGCAGCCAGTATCGAAATGCCAAGATCCATTATGTCCATATCATGGTCATCTTAAGATAAGAGGCAAAATAAGAGTTGGAAAGGTAATTAGCTATAAAATGAAAAAGGCAGCTGTCGTAGAAATTGAATACTTTTATTATGTGCATAAGTATATGAGATATGAAAGAAGAAGGAGCAAAATACACGCGCGCGTTCCACCTTGCGTTGAAATAAAGGAAGGAAGTACAGTGGCCATTGCAGAAACTAGGCCGCTTGGTAAGAATATAGCTCATGTTGTTCTTGGTGAGGTGAAGGCTGGTGCCTGAAAAAACTAGAGCTGTTTCAGCAAAAGGAGTAGAAGAGTATAAGCCTCATATTACAAAATCAATTCCAGTACCAGCTGTAATTAACTGTGCAGACAACACTGGAGCGAAGAAGCTTAAGCTGATCCAAGTTATAGGTTATAAAGGCAGGTTAAAAAGAATCCCAGCGGCATCTGTTGGAGACGAAGTAGTAGTTGTTGTTAGAGTTGGGACGCCTGAAGTAAGGAAACAAATATTTCATGCAGTTATAGTTAGGCAAAAATATCCTGTAAGAAGGTTGAGCGGAGAAAGGATAAGCTTTGAAGACAACGCTGCTGTTTTGATAACACCTGAAGGTGAACTAAAAGGAACAGAAATAAGGGGGCCTGTAGCTATGGAGGCTGCTGAAAAATGGCCAAGGATAGCTAATATAGCATACTCAATAGTGTGATGAGAAATGAAGATAAAAGATATTTTAAAAAACAAAGATTGGCTCTATAAGAACAAGGTGTTAAGGGCTACTTTGTCAAACGAATTAAGAGAAAAATATGGGATAAGATCGGTAAGAGTCAGAGTAGGAGATACAGTAAAAGTAATGAGAGGTGATTATAAGGGGGTTCAAGGAAAGGTGATAGAAGTTTATCCTAATTTAGGTAGGATAGCAGTTGAAGGTTTAATGAGAAAGAAGGTTAATGGTCAGGAGGTACCTGTTAAAATTCATCCTTCTAAGGTCATGATCGTAGAGTTGAACCTAGAGGATAAAAAAAGAAAGGAAGCATTAGAAGGTAAAATTAATAAAGAGGTGAACAAGGTTGGCTAAAATGGGCGGTTCAACAGTTAGAAAAAGAGAACTTTTACCTAATTTTTATCAAACACCTAGGAAAAAGTATGTTTTTGCGACAAACGTAGGGCCAGGGCCTCATCCAAAATGGTTGGCTTATGATCCAGTTACTCTCATAAGGGATGTACTTGGATATGCAAGAACAGCATGGGAGGCAAAAAAAGGATTAAAGCTTGGGATGCTTATAGTTAATAACAAAACAATAAGAAACCATCAATTCCCAATTGGTCTCTTTGATGTTATAAACATCAGAGACACTGATATTTACTATAGATTAGTACCTTTTAATGGTAAAGAGCTTTATCCTATAAAAATAGATAAGCAGGAAAAAGATCTTAAGATAATAAAGATAGTCAAAAAAGTTAAAATTAAAGGAGGAAAGCTTCAATATGTCGGTCATGATTCAAGCAGTTATATATTAGACGATAATAGCATAAAAGTTGGCGATTCTTTGCTAGTTAATATATCTGAGAATAAAATTTTAGATGTGTTACGATTAGAGAAAGGAAACATGGGGCTGGTTTACAGGGGCAGGAGAGTCGGAATGATTGGGAAAATTGATGAAATAATTCCAAGTACATACAGCAGAATAGCTACAGTAAAGTTATTGAAAGGCAATGAAAGTGCTACAGTAATAAAAGATTATATTGTTATAGTTGGCAAAGAAAAACCTGCTATCAAGCTTGGTGTTGAAGGATGATGGAAGAACAAAAAGAATCAAATTCTATGAAAAGAATATACATCGATAAAGTCATCTTGCATATTGGAGTAGGTCAAGCTGGCGAGAAGTTAGAAAAAGCAAAAAGGGTACTAAAAGAAATAACTGACCAAGAGCCGTCCGAACGTAAAGCCAAAAAAACAATAAGAGATTTTGGAATACATAGGGGGGAAAAGATTGCTGTTATGGTAACTTTAAGAAAGAAAAAGGCTTTAGAAATATTACAAAAAGTATTAGCAGCTAGAGGCAACACTGTCCCAGCATCATCAATAGATAAATATGGAAATTTAGCATTTGGAATCAAAGAACATATAGATATACCAGGCATAAAATATAATCCGGAAATAGGCATATTCGGTCTTGATGTTATTGTTAATCTTGCCAGGCCAGGCTACAGGGTTGAAAGAAGAAAAAGGTGCAAATCCAAGGTTGGTAAAGAACAAAGGGTGACAAAGGAAGAAGCAATAGAGTTTTATAGAAGCATAGGGGTGAATTTGGTGTAATGGGGAAATACATCTTTGGAAAAATAAGAAGCGGAAAACCTAGAAGGTACGGAAAAGGGTCAAGAGCATGTATTAGGTGTGGACAATATGGGCCAGTAATCCAAAAATACGGTTTAATGCTTTGCAGGCAGTGTTTCAGAGAGGTTGCTCCGCAATTAGGTTTTAAAAAATATAACTAGGTGATCAAATTGCCAGCAACCGATCTTGTTGCAAACCTTTTTAACACAATTTTAGAAAACGAAAAAAGGAACAAAAGAGAATGCTACGTAATGCCAGCTTCTAAACTCCTAATGAACATGCTTAAAGTTATGCAAAAGTATGGTTACATAGGAGAATTTGAGCTTATAGATGATAGAATAATGCCAAAATTAAAAGTGCAACTAATGGGAAGGATTAATAATTGTGGAGCAGTTAAGCCCAGATATCCTGTAAGTTGGGATCAAATAGGGCAGTGGGAAAGGAAATATTTACCTGCCGTTGGCATAGGAATTTTAATACTCTCTACAAATCAGGGTATAATGAGCCATATAGAGGCGCAAGAAAAGAAAATAGGAGGGAGATTGTTGGGTTATGTCTACTGAAACTCTTAAACAAACTATGTATAGTGAAGAAATAATTATACCGGAAGGCGTAACAGCTCAATTAGAAGGTAAAAAACTTAAGGTAAAAGGCCCTAAAGGTGAGTGCGAAAAAGATTTTTCAAAAATGAAGGTTAACATTGAAATAAATGGAAACAAGATTGTTGTTTCAAGCGTTAAAAAAAGAAGAGATTACTATGCTGTCGCAAAAGCTGTGGTTAAACATATAAAAAACTTAATCGATGGTGTTCAAAGAGGTTATGTTTATAAATTAAAGATAGTATATTCGCATTTTCCGATTCAAGTAAAAATTGAGAAAGATAAGGTCAGGATTGACAATTTTGTCGGTGAACGCTTTCCACGCTTTGCTAAAATAGTCGGTTCTAATACAAAAGTAAGGGTTGAAGGTGACGACATTATAGTTGAAGGTCCATGCAAAGAGGCTGTTGGCCAGACTGCAGGAAATATAGAAAATGCTACAAGAATAAAGTATAAAGATCCCAGAGTCTTTTTAGATGGGGTGTATATTTATGAAAGATCCTAACAAAAAAATACCCGAATTTAAAAGAGGAGAAAGCTGGAGATATAAAAGGATAAAACAAAACTGGAGAAAACCTAAAGGAATAGATAATAAAATGAGACTACAATTTAAAGGTTGGCCACCTATCGTTAAGATAGGCTATCGCAAATCAAAGAAAGTTCGGGGTTTGCATCCCTCTGGGCTCCTTGAAGTCCTTGTAGACAACGTTAAAGAATTGGAATCTTTAAACCCTTCAAAGTACGCAGTAAGGATTTCTGGAAGACTAGGGATGAGGAAGAAATTGGAAATACTTAAAGAGGCAAGAAAAAGAGGACTAAAAGTGCTAAATGCGCCATCTGAGGTGAAATCATGAAATGAACCTAGAAAAGAAAAAACAAACAATTGCAAATATGCTAGGGATAGGTAAAGGCAGAATAAAATTTAATCCAGAGAGGATTTCAGATATTGAAGATGCTGTAACAAAACAGGAGCTTAGAGCACTTATAAATGATGGAGCTATCATCATTGCGTCTATCAAGGGTCAAAAGACAAAAAAAGAGAAGAAAAGGAAAGGATATGGTAGCAGAAAAGGTAAAAAAACGGCTAGAATGGGAAAAAAGAAAAGATGGGTAAAACAGGTTAGAGCTCTAAGGAATTATTTAAAATCGATAAAGACACAATTATCGAAAGAAAAATATTGGGAAGCTTACAGAAAGATTAAAGGTGGGGAAATTAAAACCATTGCGAGGCTTAAAGAATATTTAGGTGGTCAATTATGACATTTAAAAGAAGGTTGCAATTTAAAACTAATTATAAAAGAAGAAAGAAAATTATAATATCTCGATTACCTTTTGTATATATGTTCAAATCCAATAAAAACATATGGGCGCAATTGATAAAGCCATCAAAAAAAGGTGATATAACATTAATGCATGCAAATTCTAAAGAGTTAGAAAAGCTTGGATGGAAATTTAGCCGCAAAAATTATCCTGCAGCATACCTTGTAGGGTTGTTGCTTGGCAAGAGGGCTGTCAGGGGCGGTATAAGTGAAGTAATTTATTATTCGGGAGTTAGAAACTTTATTGCTAAATCAAAGGCAACAGCTTTTATTAAAGGCCTGATTGACGCAGGATTGAACGTTAGGGTAAACAATGAAATATTTCCCGATGAAAGAATTATAAAGGGCGAACATATAGTTGAATACGCTAAAAAGTTGATGGAAAGCGGATATTCAGGTTCTCAGTTTTTAAAAGTTATGAAAGATATACAAAATCTTCCTTCAGTTTTTGAAGATATAAAGAAAAAAATAATGGAGGGTAAGGTACAATGAGCGAACAGGCTCAACCCGCAGAAAATCAGGTAGAAGCAAAAGAGTGGGTCCCAAAAACAACGCTTGGACAGCTTGTTAAAGAAGGTAAAATTACAAATTTAAAAGAAATTTTTGAGCTTGGATATAAGATAAAGGAGCCTGAGATAGTTCAGACTTTGCTTCCTAACTTAAAGACTTTATTACTTGGAGTTAGAGTGGTTCAGAAACAAACAGATGCAGGGGAAAAGACAAGATTCAGGGCTTTAGTAGCTATAGGCGATCAGAGCGGTTGGTTTGGCGTAGGGCATGCTAAATCTATGAATACAAGAACTGCTATGGATAAAGCAATAAGAAACGCAATGTTAAGCATAATACCAGTACCTTTAGGTTGCGGTAGCTGGGAGTGTAGGTGTGGTCAACCACATTCGGTACCATTTGTTTTGGAAGGGAAAACAGGAAGTGTAAGAATAATCATATATCCGGCACCAAGAGGCTTAGGAATAGTTGCTGCGCCTCATATTAAGAACATAATAAGCCTAGCAGGAATAAAGGATGCATGGACCAAAACCTTTGGAATGACTTCGACCGATATATCAATGGCTTTCGCTATATATGACGCTTTCAAAAACGCTTCTAAGGTGATAACTGTATGACTTTGCTAATAGTTATAAGGGTAAAAGGCACAATAAATGTAAGAAGCGATATTAGAAAAACTTTGGAACTGTTACATTTAAAGAGAAAGTTTAACGCGACAATATTAAGAGATTCTCCAGTTGTTAGAGGAATGTTGCAAAAGGCTAAAGATTATATTGTTTGGCATGAATTACCATATGAAAAAGCGGTTGAGCTTTTTAAAAAGAAAGGAAAAGTTAATGGGATGAGGGCTCTTACTTTAGAGTACTTAAATTTAAAGGGAATAAATGATTTTGAAACCCTTGTTAAACAATTTGATGATGGCAAAATAAATCTGAAAAAATTGGGCATAAAGCCGTTTTTCTGTATGCCCCCACCCAAAAAAGGCATACCGAGGAGTAAATATACCGCTTTAGATTTACTAGAGAGGATGATGCAAAATGGCAACTAGAAAAAGAAAAGTTAGAAAACTTAGAGGTTCTAGAACAATGGGATGGGGACAGGTCGGACAGCACAGGAAGTCAGGAGGTCATGGAGGAGCTGGCAATGCGGGCCTTCATAAGCATAAATGGAGCTGGGTATTAGTTCATGATCCAGAGCATTTTGGAAAAAATGGCTTTCACAATCCATCAAGTGTAAGGATCAAAAAATGGATAAATGTAGGAGATATAAAATACATTTTAGAAAAGTACAAGCCACAAAGTATGAGGGATGGTTTGCCAGTCATCAATTTAAAAGAACTTGGCATACAAAAATTGCTCGGTAAAGGTGATTTAGACAAACCGGTGTTTATCATAGTAGAAAACTGGACAAAGAAGGCTGAAGAATCTGTAGTTAAAGTTGGCGGAAAAATTTCAACCAACTAGAAATGAGCATAAGAGAGACATTTTACAAAATTTCTGCTTTTTTGCCTGAAGTTCCAAAACCAAAACAGAAGCCTAGTTTAACCGAAAGGCTTATTTGGACTATTTTAGCTGTTGTGCTTTATTTGTTAATGGCTCAAATTCCGCTTTACGGTGTTGTAACTTCTTCAAGTTCGCTTCTGTTCTTTTATCAGATAATTTTTGCTGCAAATATAGGCACCTTGATGACCTTGGGTATAGGCCCTATAGTTACGGCTGGGCTTATAGCGCAAGTTCTTATCGGTTCTGATTTGATCCACTTAGATCTAACTAATCCAGAGGATCAGAAATTTTTTGCATCTTTAACGAAGATTCTAACGTTCATTTTTATAATAGCCGAAAGCGTTTTTTACGTTATAAGTGGCGTCGTAGGAACAATATTGAGCCCATATGCAACTGTTATTGTAATATTTCAGCTGATCATAGCAACATCTATAGTTTTTTTGCTTGATCAGATGTTGCAAAAGGGCTGGGGAATTGGAAGTGGAATCAGTCTATTTATACTAGCTGGAATATCGCTGCAAATAATGCTCGATCTTTTCAGCCCCATACCAGTCAATGGGCAATATTTTGGATACATTCCATATGCAATAAACGAAACTATTCATAAGGCATACGTAAATATAATAACAAGGCCAGCTAATTTTCCGGATCTTATAGGCCTTATAAGCACAATACTCTTTGCATTGCTAATACTTTATCTTGAAGGTGTAAGGATAGAGATACCTATTTCATCATCAAGGTTCAAAGGTTTTTCAGCAACTTATCCAATTAAGCTACTTTATGTATCAAACATACCAGTGATATTAGTTGCCGCGTTGATAGCTGACTTTCAGTTCTTTTTTGCCATGTTAGCCAAAAATCCTTCCATATATAATCACATAACTTGGCTTGGAACTGTTCAAAACGGTACGTTTACAGGAGGTCTGCTATATTATGTAAGCACTCCTCCGCCTGTACCCTTGGCTTTTCATCATCCGGTTCAAGTAATTACCTATTCTTTGTTTGTGATCATTTTGAGCGTAGTGTTTGCAAAGTTATGGGTTGATGTAAGCGGAATGTCAGCAGAAAAAGCCGCAGAGACTATAATTTCATCAGACCTTCAGGTTCCTGGCTTTAGAACTACCAAAACAACAATAGGTAGCCTACTTAACAGATACATACCTGTAGTAACTTTGTTTAGCGGCTTATTAATAGGTATTATAGCTGCAGCCAGCACTTTGCTGAACGTTTATGGTACAGGAATTGGGCTGTTGCTGGTTATAGATATATCTATAAGCTATTATCAGATGCTTGCGCAAGAACAGTTAATATCAACAGTTCCAGGATTAGGTGGTCTTTTTGAGTAAGCTTGCGATAATAGGGGGTATAGCAGGTGTCGGAAAGACAACAGTGCTTAACATTTTTTATGAAAAGCTAAAATCAAAAGGTACAGATTTTGACGTTTTTGTTTATGGCACGGTAATGCTTGAAGAAGCTCAGAAAGCTGGCATTAAAGACAGGGATGAGATGAGAAAGCTTCCTTATGAAAGGCAGGTTGAGCTTCAAAAGTTAGCCGCAGAAAGAATAGCTTCATCAAAGGCGTTCCTCAAAGTAGTTGATACTCACTTTCACATACCTACGCCTTTTGGATACCTTCCTGGCATACCTATGTACATAGCTAGCATATTAAAACCAACACACCTTTTCCTTATAACAGCACCTCCAGAGCTGATAATAAAGAGAAGAATGAACGACCAGACAAGAAAAAGAGAGATAATACCTCTGGAAAAAGTTAAAGAGGAAATAGAATATTCAAGGATGTACATGATATCGCTGTCAAACATAACAGGCGCTTTAGCTTCCGAAATAGTGAACGAAGAAGGTAAGCCTGAAGCAACTGCAGAAGAGCTTATAAAAAGGCTAGATATATAAGGTTAAGAAAGATGCAAATAGTATATTCAGCCTTAGTGATATTTGCAGTTTCGCTAGTTTCAGCTCTAGCATCAAACATATTGATAATGAAAAAGGTTGATTTAAAGACAAGCAACGAGGTTATGAAAGCTTATAACGAATTTATTAAAGAGTATAGGCAAGCGTTAGCTGAAGAGGACAAAGAAAAGCTGGCTAAGCTTGAAAAAAAGCGAAAACAGCTTCAGGATATGGTTATGAAAAGTCAAATGGATAGATTAAAGGTTTCTTTTTATCTATTAATACCTTTCTTAATATTGTTTTATATATTAACCTTTTACTTTGGTAATTCTGTAGTCGCGTTATCTCCATTCAAGTTTGCCATATTTTATTTTACCGCTGACAAACCTGTTGGCATCGCTTGGGGGATGAACTTTGTTACATGGTACATTTTAACTTCATTTTTTACTAATACAATTATAGGAAAAGCGCTTAAAACTATGCCTTAATCAAATGCATTTATTATAATTGAAACGATGAAGAGTATTATGATAAAATAATTATACGGGGAAAGTAAAACGTATCCCAAGTATGGTACCCAAAAAATCACCTTTCCAACAATCATGTTTTGAGTAATTAAGAGAGGCGTCATGGATGTGTAATTTAAATCTGGAAACGGATTTGTGATTTTGTTAACTCCTTTTACTATAACGGCATAGTCGTCTATCTTTTTTATAACCATATGTATGACCAGCTCTTTATAAAACGGATTGTGATAAACTATTATGCTAGAATTGGGGACAAGTTGCGAAATAGTTGTCGGTTCAACAAAAGCAAGATATCCTGTCCATAAGATAGGCTCCATGCTAACTCCTTCGACGGGAAACGCGTATTTAAGATAATTAAGCAACAAAAGAACAGCATACATAGCAAAAAGTGTACCAAAAACATATAAAGCAAATTTCCTGTATTTGCCTTTCATATGTATTAAAGATTATAAATGTGTCGTTTATTAATATTTATCATGAGAATATCTGAGTATGATATAAAGATCGATTTTGATTTCGAAACAGGCGAATACAAAGGAGAAGAAACCATTTATATGTCAGCCATTAACCCTTGGATAGATTCTGAAGGTTTAAAGATTGATAGCGTATTAGCAGATGGTAAACCTGCTGAGCTGCGGTTTGGAGAAAACGGCTTCAGCGTTGACAATAACATAACTGAAAGCTTGCAGATAAAATTCAGAGGAAAGGCTGCAGAAAGCTTAATGGGACTCTATGTAGCAAAATATAAAAACTCTAAATTTTATACCACGCAATTTGAACCAAATGGCGCGCGCCTGTTTATTCCTTGCATAGATAGGCCAGATTATAAGGCGCGCTTCAAGCTCACAGTTCACGTAAACAAAGATACACAGGTAATTTCTAACATGCCAGCTGCAAAAATAGAAAGAAGCAAAGAGGGAGTTACTTATTACTTTCCAAAAACTTTACCAATGTCGACTTATCTGTTATATCTCGGAATTGGAGATTTTGATGAAATAGAAGGTAAAATGGGAGATAAAGAAATATATGTAGCAGCGTACGACGGCAAATCCTCGCGAGGTCGTTTTGCTTTAGATGTAGCTAAAAAAGTAATCGCGTTTTATGAAGAGTATTTTGGAATTAAATATCCGCTGCCAAAGCTACATCTGATTGCTGTTCCTGAGTTTGCGGTCGGCGCTATGGAAAATTGGGGCGCTATTACATTTAGAGAAATAGCCCTGTTAGCAGACGAAAAAAGCTCAGAATCAACAAGAAGAAACGTGGCGACGGTAGTAGCTCACGAAATTGCTCATCAATGGTTTGGTGATCTTGTAACAATGAAGTGGTGGGATGATTTATGGCTAAATGAAAGCTTTGCAACATTTATGAGTTACAAAGCTATACATTCTGTTTTTCCCGAATGGGACCATTGGGAAGACTTTGTTTTAACCGAAACTGATCCCGCGTTGCATACAGATTCTCTTAGCACTACTCATCCTATACATGTTCCAGTAAGCAAGCCTGAAGAAATTGAGCAAATATTCGATGACATAAGTTACGGGAAAGGAGCAAGCGTTCTTAGAATGATAGAAGATTACATTGGGGAGGAGAAGTTTGAAGACGGCATCAAATCATACTTAAAGGAGCATGCATATTCAAACGCTACTATGAATGATCTATGGGAAAGCTTAGAAAAAGAGTCAGGCTTGCCTATAGGAAAAATAATGAACGCATGGGTAACCAAAGCTGGGCATCCTGTTTTAAAGGTTAAAACAAATAATGGAAAAACCCAGATCGAACAAAAAAGGTTTAGATACCTCTCTCTTGAAGAAGACGTTTGGCCACTACCTCTTACTTATTATAGCAACGGAAAAAAGATTGTAATGCTGCTTGAAAGTTTTTCAGGACAGATAGACAAATTTGAAAAAATAAACGTAGAAGGAAAAGGGTTTTACAGAGTTCTATATGATAATTGGGATGAACCTGTTAGCAGAGCGGCAAATGGTTATGACAAATGGAACATTTTGACTGATGCTTATTCTTTTATGCTTGCTGATTTGATAAGCATTAACAAATATCTTTTTATAGCAGAAAAATTTGCTGGAGAGAGCTCATTCCTACCAGCTTTGACCTTGCTTTCTCAGCTAACAACGCTTTATCTAATTTTTGGAGATAATATGAAACAAACATATCAAAAGCATTTGGACTTGCTCTATAATAACTGGAAGTCAAGAAGCGATTTTAAAGCCAAAATTTTTAATGGCATTCTTTTGAGAAGGCTAACCTTAGTTAACGATAAAATTGCTAAAGATATGGCTGTATCTGATTACTTTTCTTCAGATCCAAACATTAGAGGAGCAATAGCTGTCTCTATTGCGGTATCTTCCGAAAAGCCTTTTGAAAATCTTTACGCTCTTTATAAAAAGGCTATCAACGATGAAGATCGAGTAAATTTGTTAATTGGCATGTTAAATATAAGAAAAAAGGAGGATTTTCAGAATGTTCTTAATTTGTTTAGGACGGGAGAAGTAAAGAAACAGGATATCAGATACATAACAAACGCAATAACAAATCCTCAAAATTATGATAATTTATGGGAATGGCTAGAACAAAACATTGAGTTTCTTAGAAGCGTTTTTGCAAAATCTGGAGCGCTTCCGAGAATTTTGAGCGCTTTGATACCTTACTTGGGACTAGATAGGGAAGCTCAAGTTAGAGAATTTTTTGAAAAAAACAAAATTGAGGAAGCAAGCATGGGTATAAGAAACGGTTTGGAACTTCTCAGCGTTTACAAAAGATTACGCAACTCATTTAATGCAAGCTTATAATTATAGCCATCGCTCAATGCTTGAAGCGAAGCAACAAGAATGTTGTCTGAAACGTGAGCAGTAGCCCAATTTGTTTTTCCATCTGAAAACTGTATCAATACCCTGACATAAGATGCAGTACCTTTTTGATTGCCTTCAGTTACAGTTACTTTATAATTTTCTAATACAACCTCAGACAACTGTGGAAAAACCTGTATCAAAGCTTTTTTCAAAGCTTTATCTAAAGCATGAACCGGCCCAACTCCAGTTTCTCTTTCATAGTAAATATTATCCTTGACCCTTACTATTATTTCCCCCTCTGCTTCAACTTTACCATTTACTTCTCTTGAATTGGCCATCCAGTAAAGTATATTAAAGTTATCAGTATACATTCCTAAGTTTCTTAATAGCCACAATTTTACTGTTGCATCAGCACCTTCTATGCTTCCAAATTTTTCTATTTCTTTCACCTTGTTTAGTGTAGTTATTACCGCTGGATGTTCTTTTGATAGTTTTAGTCCTAGCTCTTCAGCATAGTGCAAGATGCTGGCTCTTCCTGCCTGTTCAGATACAAGAAAACTTCGTTCGTTACCTACAAGCTCAGGATTTACATGTTCATAAGTTTTTGGATTTTTTATCATTGCATCTATATGAACTCCGCCTTTATGTGTAAAAGCATATTTGCCTACATAAGGTTGATATGGATCCGGTTGCATATTAAGTATGCTGTAAACATAAACTGAAAGGCTTCTTAATTTTTTTAATTCATCTGGGCCCTTTAAAACTCTCTTATTCATCTTAAGTGCAAGTGAAGGAAGTACCTGTATAAGATCAGCATTACCACACCTTTCTCCTAATCCATTTATCGTCCCTTGAACATGTCTTACACCAGTGTATACTGCAGTCAGAGTATTTGCTACAGCGTTTCCAGAATCGTTATGTGCATGTATGCCAAGCGTGACATTAACTTTTTTCTTAACTTCAGAAATTATTCTTTCAATTTCAAAAGGAAGTGTGCCCCCATTAGTATCAGCTAAAGTGACAACTCTAGCACCGGCCTCTTCAGCTGTTTTTAATGTTTCTATTGCATATTCTGGATCATCTTTATAACCGTCAAAAAAATGCTCTGCATCGTAAATAACTTCTCTTCCATTAGAAATCAGATATTCTATGCTTTCACCTATTAACGATAGGTTTTCTTCTGGCGTTATTTTTAAGACATCTTTTACATGAAGTAGCCAACTTTTACCAAATATTACTACGTACTTTGTATCAGCTTCTAGCAAAGTCTGTAGGTTTTTATCTTTTCCTTCGCCTTTCTTTTTTGTAGATCCAAACGCAACAATTTTTGAATATTTTAAATCTAACTTTTTTACTTCTTTAAAAAATTCCATATCTTTAGGATTGGAGGATGGCCATCCTCCTTCTATATAATCTATTCCAATTTCATCTAACTTTTTAGCTATTTCTAGCTTATCCTTTAATGTAAAGTTAACTCCAGCCATCTGTGAGCCGTCCCTTAAAGTTGTATCTAAAATTTCTACCCTTTCAGACAATTAAGACCCCTTTAAAACGCAACCTTTATCGGCTGAAGTAACCTGCAACGAATACCTTAGCAAGAATCTTGAAGAGGATTTTGGATTTGGCCTCTTCCATTTTTGAGATCTTTTCTTAAGTTCTCTTTTATCCACTAAGATTTCTAGCCTTCTGTTTTTTACATCTATTTCAATGATGTCATCTTCTTCAACCAATGCTATTGGTCCCATATCCCACGCTTCTGGTGATACATGACCTATAGCAGGTCCCCTTGTTCCGCCCGAAAACCTTCCGTCTGTAATGAGCGCAACTTTGTCATCTATTCCCATGCCTACTACGGCGCTGGTAATGTCTAGCATCTCTCTCATGCCTGGGCCTCCTTTAGGCCCTTCATATCTTACTACAATGACCCTTCCTTCTCCGATTTTACCTTTTATCACCGCTTCAAAAGCCTCTTCTTCTGAATCAAATGGCGAAGCTTTGCCTTTAAAATAGTAATCATCGCCAATTGCTGCAGTTTTTATTACGCTCCCGTTTGGAGCAAGCGAACCCTTTAAAACAGCAATTCCACCAGTTTTATGAACTGGATTACTTGGATCTCTTATTATTTCATGATTTTTTATTTCAGCGTTATTTATAATTTGCTTTATAGTAAGTCCAGAAACCGTTGGAAGCTCTTTATTAATAAAATCATTTAAAGATTTCATCAAAGCGGGAACTCCTCCAGCTTCATGCAGATCTTCTATCATATAACGACCCCCTGGATATATTGGTGCTATGTGTGGCACTTTTTTGCTAATCTGATCAAAATCATCAAGGCTCAGCTCAACACCAGCTTCAAAAGCAGCAGCTAAAAGGTGAAGTATAGTATTTGTAGAGCCGCCAAGAGCCATATCGATGGTTATAGCGTTTAAAAATGACTCTCTTGTCATAAAAGTTCTTGCTCTAATGTTTTGTCTGACTATTTCCACTATCCTTTTACCCGTTGCATAAGCTAGTTGTCTTTTTTCTTCGCTTTCAGCTAAAGATGTACCTACATATGGTAAGCTGAGACCCATACTTTCAACAAGTATAGCCATTGAATTTGCTGTAAAAAGGCCGCTACAAGAACCCGCACCCGGGCACGCAACCTTTTCTATTTCTAAGAGCTCACCTTCATTGATCTTCCCTGCTTTAAATGAGCCAACTGCCTCAAAAACATCTATAAGACCTACCTTTTTTCCTTTGTAATATCCTGCTCTCATAGCCCCTCCAGTCAGCATTATGGAAGGTATATTAAGTCTCGCAACTGCCATAAGCATTCCCGGCGTAATCTTATCACAACTACTTATAGTCACAAGTCCGTCAAATTGATGACCCATCACCATTATTTCAACAGAGTCTGCTATGACTTCTCTAGATGGTAAAGAATATTTCATTCCAAAATGGCCCATAGCTATCCCATCATCAAGAGCTATAGTATTAAATTCAAACGGCACCCCTCCGGCATCCCTTATTCCTTTTTTTACATACTCAGCCAAGTCTCTAAGATGGACATGTCCAGGTACTATTTCACTATAGCTATTGGCTATTCCTATAAAAGGTTTTTTAAAGTCGTCATCTTTAACACCTGCTGCTCTGAGTAAGCTTCGGTGTGGAGCTCTTTCGGCTCCATCTTTTATTATTGAACTTGGCATAAAGCTTGAAAAAGCCAATTATATTTTAACTTTTTCTTGTAATTATAAGTTCAATGTGAATAGATTCATCTTTCGTAAAAAGTAAATAATTTGTTTCATATTTTATTCAATAACATTATGAGTTAAATTATTTGTAAAAAGCATCTCAAGTCTGAGCAAAATTATGCCAAAAATGATAAAAAATCAGGCATAGTGCTTCCATCGAGTTTTTACCTCTATGAATTTTTTAT
>DAXX01000049.1 GCA_002506605.1 Thaumarchaeota archaeon UBA160 | reverse complement strand
TTTTTGCTAACAAAAATTAAGCAAATTAGATATTTATTGAGAAAATTAACATTAAAAAACAGTTAAAATGGTAAAAACATCATAAAATAAGGCAAAAGTTTTGATCTACTGTGACGGAAGGGGAATTCCGCTCCCTTAACCCCCTTAAACTGGAACATCGGCAGAAATATGTTCGATCCTATAGTTTTTTGCAAAGAAAGCAACAAGTAGAGTAAGGAAGCTGAATACTAGCCCGGTAAGAAAAATATAATCAAAAGCCGCCGTGCCAGCCTCGCTGAACATTTCAGTTAAAGATTTAGAAGCCAGACTATAAACAACAAAGTACTTGTAATCGGTCATAAAAGTTGCCGCAAGAACGGGGCCAACTGAGGATCCTAGAAATCTCACCATCGTGTTGAAACCAAGCCCAACAGCGACGTTTTCGGGAGGCATGGAAACAGCAACCATGTTCACCATCGGTATCATTATTGAGACGATTCCAACGCCGGTAATAAAAGAATCTATCACTAACTGTATTGATGATGCTCTGTAGTAAATCATGAGCCAAAATCCAGCCATTGAGACCAAACTGCCATAGATGAGAACTGGTTTTGGGCCTAGAGTTGAAGTTGCAGATCCGGCCAAAGGGGCTATGAAGATCATAGCTAGAGTCGCTGGAAAGAGCGTAAGGGCAGCGCTCAATACGGAAAGTCCAAGGCCGTATGGGGGCAATTCTTCTGAAAAGTATATGACTCCAAGAAACAGCGTGAACATGGCTACGCCGGAAAGGAATCCTGCTAGGTTGGCAACAAGCACGTTCCTTTTTTTGAGCAAACCTAAAGATATGAGAGGGTTTGAAGCTTTTGAAGCATAAATTAGATAACCAAAAAATAGAGCCAAACCAGTTACAAGTATGATCATCTGCCCTATGCTAAACCATCCCTTATAGGGTGTTTCTGTCAAATAGATCAAAATCAGAGCAGTGCCCGAAGAAAGTATTACAGTGCTAAGATAATCTACCTTTTCTTTATGCGGAGGAGAAATGCCTGCTATTATAAAGTAAGCTAAGAAAAGCATAATAGCTGCAAACACAAACCCAATATGAAACATCATCCTCCATCCAAAATATTCTTCAATGTAAGCGCCAGCTATCATGCCTATTGTCATACCTATAGCAACCATGGCGCTTATTATGCCCTGAGCTAGAGCAACCATTTCTTTAGGAAATATATCTGTAACTATTGCGAGGCTTAAAGGAAAAAGAGAGAAGCCAAAGCCTTGTATCGCTCTGATAGCTATCAAATAGTAAACGTTCGGGGAAAATCCTGCTAAAAGAACAGCAACAGTATAGACCGCTAGCGATGCAAGGTAAAGCCTCTTTTTCCCGTAAACGTCACCAAGTTTTCCAAATAAGGGCGCGACAGCCGCGCCAACAACCAAGTATGCTGAAACTATCCATGCAGCTTCTTCATTGGTAGCTGAAAGAACAGTTTCAATTTTAGGAAGGGAAGGTATAACCATAGCTTCAACATACATGGTCAAAAGAGATACGAGCGTTAGCACTGCTAAGGTTGCATAAGGTCCTCCCCTTCCCGCTTTCATTTCACTTCCTCCTTAATCCGTACACTGCCATTATTATCAGTATTATTATTACAATCCCCGCAATGATGATGAGTATATCGCCCATCAGGCCATCAAAAAAGCTGTATGAGCTTACGGTTATGGGAACATCAATTATCTGATACATGGTTTGCATTGTGGGCGGTTGTTTCCAGCTTATAAGCAACGGTAGGTAATAGGTGGACGGTTTTATGCCAGAAGCAACGTTAACTATGTAGCTTACAGTAAAAGTCTGACCGCTAGCTATGTTATAAAAGGTTTCATTGATCGAATAAGCGCCTATAATTGGATTTTCGCTTGACGGAGAGTACGGCTCAAAGATTGGATTATATATCAGCGTAACGGTGACAAACTTAGCATTTGAGCCGCCAATGTTAGTAAGATTAATGTTGACGTATTCATCGCTACTGCCAGGGGTCATCTTTGCAAAATCATAGCTGCTTATCTTAAAGTAAGCAGCGGGTTTCACTTCGATAGGTAAGCTGTAGTTATAAGAAAATATAGGCGTTTTTATGCTCAGCGTAACTGTAGCATTTACTGGACTGGGTTGGCTAGATTCATAATTTATAGCAAAGGGAAAAGTTACGTTTACTACGTCGCCAGGAGGAAGGTAAGCCAAAAATGCTTTGTTCGATGAAGGGCTCAATGGGTATAATGGGCTTCCGAAATTTGCTGTTATGTTAACATCTTTTGCTGGGACATTTCCATCGTTTGTTAAAAACACAGTAACCCCTCCAGCATACATTCCGGAATATAGAGCCATAGGTAAAGTTCTAAAACCAACGAGCTTTATTGAATAGCTACCGATTATTGGTACTTTAAATGAAACGTTCTGCCTTTCTGATATAAATTCCTGCCCTAACTGTGGAACCTGTACCAAAACCTTGTAGCTAACGGTCAAATTCTGATTGTAATCCATATTTTTTGACTGATTGTTCACGTTAAATAACCCTGAAATGGTTAAATCCTGTCCTGGCTGCAACTCTGGGACAAATATAGAAAGGTTTCCTTGACCGGGTATTGAGCTCAAAGGAAAGCTTGGTGCATAAGTTATGTTAACATCATAAATATTGAGGGGTCCAAGGTAAACTATTTGAAGCGTCAATGGAAGATCGCTTGCTCCGGGAAAGGCAAGAATTGGCGATTCTTGGGTTCCCCATACTGGATAAACCATAAAAACTGCAGATGTCGTCTGTGCAAAAGAAGCAGACGCGCCTACAAACGTAAAAGAACTTATCATAGCTATCAGGATAGCTGTAAGCAAGCTTTTCATAATATAGATATATCAAATCAGTTTTTAAAACTTTCTAAAAAACAAAAATGCTGATGCACTAACTGA
>DAXX01000016.1 GCA_002506605.1 Thaumarchaeota archaeon UBA160 | reverse complement strand
AGCTAGGTCAGGGTAGTTCACAATTAGCTCAAGGGTATCAAGAAGATAGGCGTAGAAGTTGCATTGAGCATGCTGATCCATAACATAAGACTGCTATTCAACCTGTTTGATACCAAGACCCTGCTGATAGTCCTAATCTAAACTTTTTTTACCAAAATAAAAATGGTAAATTAAGCTGAATTTTTACATAGTTGGATAAGTATCTGATAGTACATTAAATCAAGTTAATTAATTAAGAAAAGACTTAATTATCAATTTTAATTAAACAAAAAACATGCCATCTGATAAAACCGAGTTAAGGGGTTTATCTTATGAAATTACAAAAGAAAAAATAACAGAATTTATAAAAAATAATGTTGGAAAGAAAAAAGCAATCATAGGACTTAGCGGAGGTATTGACTCTTCGTTGGCAGCGTTTTTCACGGTGACAGCGCTAGGAAAAGAAAACGTAATAGGACTTTTAATGCCTGATTCATCTTCTACGCCCTATGAAGACGTAAGGGACGCATTAACTCTTGCATCATGGCTTGGCATAAAATATAATATAATATATATTGATAGCATAGTTCGGTCTTATGTTGCTAACTTAAATTTATTAGATAAAAAGGCTCTAGGAAATCTAAAGGCAAGGATACGTATGAGTATTCTGTATTATTTCTCAAATATAAACGATGGTATGGTAATAGGAACTGGCGATAAAAGTGAAATCTATTTGGGATATTTTACGAAATACGGAGATGGCGGTGTTGATATACTACCTATAGGCGATTTGTATAAAACCGAAGTACGAGAATTTGCAATTCACTTTAACATTCCTGAATCCATAGTTAACAAAAAAAGTAGCCCAAGGCTTTGGCCAGGGCAAACTGCAGAAGATGAGCTAGGAATTTCTTATGATATTGCTGACAAAATATTGTATGAGCTTATCGACCTCAAAACTTCAGAAGAGGAGCTATTAAAAAAATATGGAGATAGTGCCTCTAAGGTTATAACTCTTGTAAAGTCTAGTGAACATAAAAGAAAAATGCCTCTTATAGCATATCTTTTTTAAAATGAATGTATATTTTAATTTTTAACATTAATTATAGTTCGCAAAATGTTTTTAAGTAGATATTAACAAAGGTATGCTAAGTTGAAAGGAAGAAACTATAGAAGACCTGAAGGTATGCCTTATGTGAGGAGAGAATATATTGATGCGATACCAGGTTTAAGAATAGCTAAATTTACTATGGGAAACCTAACGAGCGGATATGATTATATTTTAAGATTAATTTCAGAAGCGAACGTTCAAGTAAGGCAAAATGCTTTAGAGGCAGCTAGGGTTGCAGCAAATAAAGTAATAGAAAAAATAGGAGAGGATAATTACTTTCTAAGATTAGTTCCTTTTCCTCATGTAATACTTAGGGAAAATAAAATGATAGCAACTGCTGGTGCAGACAGATTATCTGAAGGTATGAGGAGAGCATTTGGCAAACCTATAGGGCTTGCCGCTAGAATTGAGCCAAACGATCCCGTTTTAGAGATATACGTAAAGGGAGAATATCTTGACAAAGCAAAAGAAGCGATGAGAATAGCAAAGTCAAAACTTCCTATGAAAACGAAGTTAGAAATAATTCAAGCTAAAAAGGCTACATCTTGATATGGCTAGATTGGCAAAGAGTTGAAAAGATAATAAAAGAAGAAAAACCTAAAACTGTTATAATAGTCGGTCCTGATGGTATAATCGACGTTTTGCTCGATCTTGGTGAAAAATTAGAATCAATGGGAATTAAATCTTACATATCTGGAGATCCATCTTATGGTTCTTGCGATTTACAAATAAATAAAATAAACGTTACTGGCGCTGATTTAATATTTAACGTTGGACACACTATAGGAATTGAAAATATCGGAAATGTTAGGTTCATAGATTTTCAATATATGTTCAATGATGAAGATATCAATAAAATAGCGGATTTAATAATGAACTACATTACTGATAACAAGCTTATTGGTAAAATTGGTTTATACACAATTTCAAACTACTATTTTGCTTATTTAAAGCTTCTTGAAAAACTTAAAGGAAGGGTTGATATAGTAGAACCAAGAAAATATGAAACGCTCTTGCAAGGACAAGTTCTTGGATGCAATTTTTATTCTGCGTTTGTTCCAGAGGTTAAATTTAATTTTTTCTTAGGTGAGAGCCTTTTCCATGCAATAGGCTTGCAACTTTCTTCAGAAAAAGAAACTTTTATTGTTGATCCGCATATGAAAATAATATACAGCGTTCGCAACGAGGCTAACAAATATCTACGTGCTTCCTTCGCAAGGATAGCTATGGCGAACAGTGCAGAAAAAATAGGTATTATAATAGGTGAAAAGGAAGGGCAAGTTAATCTCCAGAAAGCTAATTTTTTAAGTAGAGAATTTAGAAAGTTTGGCATAAAAACTTTTAATATTATAATGAACGAAATAATCCCCGAAAAGGTAAACAAGTTTCAGAATCTAGATGCATTCATTGAGACGGCCTGCCCTCGCATACCTATGAATGTTGAGGGTTTTAAGAAGCCACTGCTATCTTATCCAGAAGCTCTTGCATTGATAAAGTTAAAAAAGAAAATCCCTGTTGACAACCCTTATAGAGGCGCTATTTGGTTCTAATTTTTTGCTTAAAATTGTTATTTAATTTTTAAGAAAAAATTAAAAACATCGGTGGAAACTTTTAAGATAATTTAACCTCATACCAGCATATAATTTTAATACCTTTTGTATATTCTTAATTTTTTGCTATTTTTGTTTTATTGTTTATGCATCATTTTAGCTTACCCTATACTAAGTTATCACTTATGCACACGAACCGAGCTTTTAAGTTAATCTTTTTTACAGCTATTCCATAATTAATTTTAATTATATATTTTGAAAACTTCATGATCAGTATGTATTGTCTCGTCTACGTTTTTAAACCAGCCTTCTCTGCCCATCTGATAGAGGGTTTCTTTTCACTTATAGTATTAAAAGCTGGTTTTTGCTGATTTAAGGTTGATGCCTTTTACTTGTCATCGCACCCTGCTGATCACCGCGTAGGGGCGCTCCACGTGCGCCCTTAGACTTGACATTATCCTGATACCTCTTTATCTTCATCTGATAG
>DAXX01000026.1 GCA_002506605.1 Thaumarchaeota archaeon UBA160 | reverse complement strand
GAATATACAGCTTGGTAGACAAGGTTTGTGCTAACCTTTTATATACTGCTCTTGCCTCATAATTTACGTGCGCCATTTTTTCGTTTGAATTTTTAAATTTAAGAATGGTGCAAACCTAAGTTGTAAAAATACATTCCTATCTGAGCACATTCCTAATTACTGTATTATTAAAAAAATTACATTTTTTAATAAGTAATTTAATAAGTAATGTTACTTTACAGCATAGCCTCCTTTAATAAGTTTCTTGAGGTCAAGGATTTCATCAATTTCGTTATCGCTATATCCGAGTTCTTTCAGAGCCTCTCTTATCGACAATCCCTTTGTTAGTTGTTTCCCTATCTTTGATGCTTTGTCATAACCTATCTTTGGAGAAATTATAGTTATAAGGGAAGGACTGCTCTCAGCGTACTTTAGCATCTTTTCCTTATTAGGGATTATATTATCTATAACGACCTTTGCCATTTTTGTGAAAGCCTCACTAAGAATATCTATTTCAGTTATAACATCATATCCAGTTAAAGGTATACCCATGCTAAGCTCAAACTCCCCTAGCATACCTGCTAACTGAACAGCGTGGTCTAGCCCCATAATCTGGACAGATGCTTGCAAACAAGATTCAACAGTTATTGGATTTGTTTTGCCAGGCATTATGCTACTGCCAGCTACCTCTTCTTGACTCGGTATGTCTATTTCATTTAAGCCTGTAAACGGTCCAGAAAACATAAGCCTTAAGTCCTGAGAAAGCCTGTAGAGGTCTAACGCTGCTCCTCTTAGCATAGCGCTTAAGTTAACCATATCTGTTAAAAGTCTCATTCTCATGAAGTTACTTTCTGCAGGTTTAAAATCCAGTCCTGTAACTTCGTTTATTCTACGTATCACGGTTTGCTGAAAACCTAGAGGAGTATTTATGCCAGTCCCCACAGCTGTACCGCCCAAAGGCAAAAACCTGACATCCTCAAGTGCCTGAGTTATCATCTTCATATCCCTTTCGAAAGCTTTAGCGTAAGCTTCCATTTCCTGTCCAAAAGACACTGGTAAAGCATCCCTAAGATGGGTTCTTCCTGACTTTATTAATTCATATGTTTTTGAAGAAAGAGAATTTAATGAATTTATAAGAGTTTGAAGAGATGGAAGCAGTCTGAGAACTGTTTCCCTCACTGCAGCAATTCTTATCGCTGTGGGAACAACATCGTTGGAAGATTGAGACATGTTTACGTGGTCATTTGGATGCACCTTCTTGTTAATGATCTCGCTTGCTCTCCTTGCGAGAACTTCATTGACGTTCATGTTTATCCCTGTGCCGGATCCTGTTTGAAAAACGTCAACAACAACGTCCTCAGCATGAATGCCTTCCATCAGTTCTGTAGCTGCTCTCTGGATAGCTTCGCTCGTTTCTTTATCTAGAACATTGAGTTCTTCGTTTGCTTTTGCTGCGGCTAGCTTTACAACAGCAACTGCCCAAATAATTGGTTGAGGAAATTTAGTTCCTGTGTTTAAGAAAACCTTTTTTGAATTTTCTGTGTAGCTCATCAAGCTTATATTCTTTTTTATGATTTAAACGTTTATCGGAAGGTTAAGAAAGCTTAAATAAACACCAATTTATAGCTTTTTAGATTGGAAATGAGCGAAAAACCAGAAGTTTACCTTTTTGAAGAGGCTGCAAAGCTGAATATGACAAAGTTTGAGCTGGGAGGCAAAGGTTACGGACTAGTTGAAATGACAAAGATAGGGCTGCCTGTTCCTCCTGGAATAGTTATAACTACAAGAATGTGCAACGAATACTTTAAAAAAGGTAGGCAGCTTTGGCCAGAGCTGAAGAATCTTATTATTGAAAAGGTTCATAAATTAGAAGAGAAGACTGGCAAAAAGTTTAATGATGATCAGAATCCTCTGCTCGTTTCTGTAAGATCAGGGGCTCCATATTCAATGCCCGGTATGATGGATACAGTGCTTAACCTCGGGATTAATGACAAAGTAGTTAAGGTTTTAGCAAGAAAGACTCAGGATGAAAGGTTCGCTTACGATACTTACAGAAGGTTCATACAGATGTTTGGAAAGATAGTGATGAAGATTCCTGGAGAGCTCTTTGACAAAGAACTTGAAAAATTGAAAGAAGAGCTCAAAGTTAAACAAGATATAGAGGTAACAGCAGAAGGTTGGAAGGTTCTTGTTGAAAGGTACAAAAAAATTGTTAAAGAAAATACTGGCAAAGACCTACCTCAGGATCCTTGGGAACAGCTTTTCATGGCAGTGGGTGCGGTTTTTGATTCATGGTGGAACCAGAGGGCTATTGAATATAGAAAAATATACAAAATACCTGATGAGCTCGGAACGGCCGTTAATATTGTAATGATGGTTTTTGGCAACCTCGATGACAGATCCGGAACTGGAGTTGCTTTTACAAGAGACCCGAGCACAGGAGAAAAGAAGCTATATGGAGAAGTTCTGATAAGGGCTCAGGGGGAAGATGTAGTAGCAGGCATTAGGACCCCGTTGCCTGTTGAAAAGCTTAAGGAAATAATGCCGGAAGTTTATCAGCAGCTTCTCGATGTTGCGAATAAGCTTGAGGCCTACTTTAAGGATGTTCAGGACATTGAGTTCACGATAGAAAGTGGTAAGCTTTACATGTTGCAGACAAGGAATGCAAAGAGGACGGCTATAGCTGCAGTAAGGATAGCTATAGACATGGTTAACGAAGGGCTCATATCAAGGGAAGAGGCTGTGCTCAGGATAGAGCCAGGACAGTTCTTGACGCTTTTCTACAAGCAAATTGACCCAAACAACAAGGTTAAACCTGTCGCTAAAGGGCTGCCTGCCTCACCTGGAGCTGCGGTTGGTAAGGTAGTTTTTACAAAAGAAGAAGCTCAAGAATGGAAGAAGAGAGGGGAGAGGGTAATACTCGTAAGGCCAGAGACAACGCCTGAAGACATTGCAGGAATAGCGGCTGCAGACGGCGTTCTTACAAGCAGAGGAGGAATGACAAGCCATGCAGCTGTAGTTACAAGGGGAATGGGCAAACCCTGCATAGTTGGAGCAGAATCGATAAAGATAGACCTTGAAAAGAAGGTATTCTATGTGGACAGCACAGCTGTTAAAGAAGGGGACCTCATAACAATAGATGGAACAACAGGAAACGTTTACGTAGGTGAACTTCAGCTTGTTGAACCCCAGATAAGCAAAGAAGTTGCAACAATACTTCAGTGGGCTGACCAGTTCAGGAGGCTGAAGGTTAGAGCTAACGCTGATACGCCAGAAATGGCTGCCAAAGCAAGGGAGAACATGGCTGAAGGTATAGGGCTCGCAAGGACCGAAAGAATGTTCAACGCCCCTGATAGGTTAGAGCTAGTTCAGAAGATGATACTCGCTGAAACTCCAGAAGAAAGGAAGAGGTACCTTGACATGATAAAGCCTTTGCAGAAAAACGACTTTAAGGCGCTCTTCAGAATAATGAAAGGCTTGCCGGTAACAATAAGGCTTCTTGATCTCCCATTGCATGAATTCTTGCCAAAGCTTGAAGAGATACTCCCTGAAGTTGTGGAATTAAGGATCACAGGGAAAGATCCTAAGCTTCTCCAAGAAAAGGAAAAAGTTCTAAAAAGGGTTATGGAACTCAAAGAGTATAACCCAATGATGGGACAGAGAGGAGTAAGGCTTGCCCTGCAGTATCCTGAAATATATGAGATGCAGGTATCAGCAATATTTGAAGCGGCAACCGAAGTTTACAAAGAAGAAGGGGAAGCTCCAATAGTTGAGATCATGGTCTCTCAGGTTTCTGAAGCAGAGGAGCTCAGGAGGGCTCGCGAAATAATAAACAGGGTTGCAGAGGACGTCATGAAAAAGGCTGGGGTAAAAATAAAGTACAAGGTGGGAACAATGATTGAAACGCCCAGAGCTGCTCTGACTGCCTCAAAGATAGCAAAATATGCCGACTTCTTTTCTTTTGGAACAAACGACCTAACACAGGCAACTTTTGCATTCAGCAGGGATGACGTGGAGGCAAAGTTCATACCTTTCTATGTAGAAAATAAGATACTCTCAGCTGATCCATTTGCAACGCTTGACGGTGACGGCGTAGGCAGACTTGTTGCTATAGGCTCTAAAGAAGGAAAAGAATCGAACCCCGAGCTTGAAGTTGGTATATGTGGAGAGCACGGAGGAGACCCAGACTCTATAGAAAAGTTCAACGACATGTCGGTGGACTACGTAAGTGCATCGCCTTACAGGATACCAATAGCAAGGCTGGCCGCCGCTCAAGCAGAACTTAAGAAAAAGTTCAGAGCTTCTACCACAGCCTAAACCTTCTATTCTTTTTTTCTCTTTCACAAAGTTTTTTTAACAATTCTGCTCTCTTTTTGTCTTTTTCGTAAAGCATCTGGTAGTATTTTTCAAAGTCCTGATCGCCTTTCATGCAAAGAGACGAAACTAGGTTATACAGAGCTTCATAAAAATTGTTGTCAAGATCGTAGGATTTTCTGAAGCATTCTGCAGCCTTTTCATAATCTTTTTCCGTAAAGTATGTGACACCTAGGTTGTACCAGGCTTTCTTTTCGTTAGGATTTGCCTGTATTGTCTTTTCAAAGAAAGCTCTGGCATTCTGTCTGTCACCCATTAACGCATAAACGACGCCTATGTTAAGTAAAACGTTTGAATCGTTCGGATCTATAGAAAGAGCTTCGTTTAGCTTTTCAATAGCCTTCTCATATTTGTTCATCAAAGCATAGTCTTTACCCATAAAAAATTCTATTTCTTTTTTGTTTCCCCCAAGTGCAAGGCTTTTTTCTAGATACTTCAATGAATCCTTTGGCTTTTTCTTATAGTAATATGCTTTCCCTGCTAAAAGGTATGCCTCAGCATCATTAGACCCATTTTTTTCGGATTCCTTAACCGCTTTTACAACCTGATCATAGTTGCCTTCTTCATAGAGTTTCCTAACTTCTTCCATAAAGATCTATTATGATGAGATATAAATAAAGTTGTTTAAAAGACAAAAAAATGGGGCTGGCCGGATTTGAACCGGCGATCACCAGCGCCCAAGGCTGGCAGCCTAGACCAGGCTAGCCGACAGCCCCTACTTTAATATTTCAATTATACCCTTTGATAAAGCTTCCGCTGAACTCACTCTAGTTGTCTGGTTTGGAACTGTATCCGAACTGAATACATCCGTTATGCCTTCCCTGTAAAGCTTGTAGAGAGCATCATTTACAAAAAGGCCGTGAGCACAAGCGACTCCAACTAGCTTTCCGCCCATTTCGCTTACAGCTTTTGAGGCCTCTATTATGGTGCTACCCGTGCTTATTATATCGTCAACTATGAAAACCTTTTTTCCTTTAAGGTTTAATTCGCCTGACACAGAAACTTCTGTATCGCCAAACCTTTTCTTTTTAAGAGCCCCGTAGTTTTTCAAGCCTGCACTTTCAGCGGCTATCTTTGCCCACTGTAAAGCTTCCGAATCGGGGCCGACTATGAACGTATCATTATCTATGAGCCCGGCCTTTTTACCATAGTTCACAAGGTCAGGCATGACTGAGACGTCAATCCACTTTCCTTTGAATATTGAACCAAAGTCAATGACCCTGTGTCTGTGCACATCAACAGTTACCAGATTGTCAACGCCAGCCGCTGTCAACAGTTGGGCAACTACAGCAACGCTTATAGGTTCTCCAGGTTTAAATCTTTCATCCTGCCTGGCATATGGGAAATAAGCCGCAGCAAGGGTTACGCTTTTTGCCCCTGCATCTTTAGCTGCTGAAGAAAGAAGCAGAGCTTCCATAAGGTACTCATCAGGCTTGAATGCCATAGACTGTAAGATTACAACGTTTTTATCTTTAACATCGCCATCAATCCTGACGTATTTTTCGTTGTCAGGAAATTTTCTTATTTCAGCAGGCATGAGTTCAACCTTTAACTGTTTGGAGAGCAGGTAAGATAGAGGCGCATTTGAAGAACCGGAAATAATTACTATGTCGCTCACGGATTAGTTTTTTAGGCTCAGCTTATTAATCTTGTGCTTCTGTTTTGCTCAGTTTGCTGTTTGTCATTGCTTCACGTACAACTTCTCTGTAGGACTTTATTAGACCCCATACCCCTATCACGCCAACAACTATCAGCACAAGTATAAGCCCTATATCCAGCGCACTTAAGTTAGGTACTGACAAGCCAGTTGATATGGCAAAATCATCAACTGGAGGTATCAGAATTACTATGATTCCTATTAGCACGAACGCAAGCCCTCCATAATATAGAGTCCTTCCAGCGCTTCTTCTCGCTATAATCTTTATCTTATCTTCTGTAAGCTTTTTGAGCCTGAGCAAAGACCCAAAGGCGGCTCCAAAAAGCACCTGCATGGTCATTGTTCCAATGCCAAACATCAATCCCGGAAGAGGAGCATAGATAACTGATGGAACCTGAGGAGCAAGTATGAACGTAATCACAGTGGCATAAGCGCCGAACCCAAAGCCTGCTATGAGCCCATGAACTATCGTCATCTTAAGCGGCACTTCTTTTTCATGCGCTTCGTGAAGAGGTACTCTCTTAGCTTCGCTTGTATGATGAAGCTTGCTTCCGAGGGCCACGTCAATTGGCAGATGCAGATATCTTCCTTTCAAAATGTACGAACCGGCTATGGCCATTACAAAACCAACTATTATATAGACAGGTCCGTCAAGGTTGTACTTCATGTAAAAGTAAGCCAGCCCTAGGTAACCCAAGGTAGTGAGAAACGCTCTCTGAAGTGTAAAACCAAGAGAAAACAAAAATCCTGCTTTCATGCCTCTTTTTGTGCTGTAAGAACCTATTGCATAACTGAAGGTTATAGGCCAGGTGTGCTCATCTGGGGTTGCTCCGTGGAGAAGCCCAAGCACATAGGAAACTATGAGTATCATCGAAACGCTTAGGCCGCTTGGGGGACTTAAAAGGAAGCTTATTATGTTCATTTACTTTTCACCACTATAGGTCTTCCATGGGGGCAGCTTTTTGGCTCACCAAGCCTTTTATATAATTTTTCTATGGCATCGCTGTCAAGAAGGTAGTCTATCTTGCTACATTCCTGGCAAGATTCATCAATGCTCAATCCATTTAAATAAAAAAGCATTTCAAGAACCCTGTGGGCCTTAATTATGCTGACAGCGAGCTCGCTTCCCTTTTCAGTAAGCTTAATCATGCCCTTTTTCATCAAAATCAGCCCTTTTTCAGCAAGCCTTGCAGAATATTCGTAAGCCGTAGGCTCAGAAACATGTACGAATTCTGCAAGGTCTCTAAGCCTGACGGGAAAATCTTTCGAATGTTCAAATATGTAAATTAAATAATCCCTTTCTTTTTTTGAAACTTTAGGATATTCCATATTTTATTAGTATAATGCTAATATTATTTAAACATTATTTAAAAATTGTTAAAATAAACGATCTGTTAAATCACCAGATTTAACTTTAAAAGAGTTAATGGTGGGGAGTCTTTTTCTATTAAAAAATTTACAGTCCAATACTGATAAAAAAGTGAATGATTTCAAGGGCAATTAAAAACTAATCATAAACACTCCGCTTCATAGGTTTAAGCCTCAATTAATAAAAGGCTCATAACGTTAGGTTAGGAAGTTCGCTAAAATGTTATATTTAGCTTTTCTCTGATAATTGACGTGAACTCTATAGCCATAAAAGGAGGAAAAGTTTATGCAGACGGTTTTCTTATCGAAGCTAACGTACTTGTTGAAGATGGAAAGATAAAAACTATAACAAAAGAAGACATAAAGGCAGATATAACTCTAAACGCTGAAGGTCGTTTGGTTCTCCCAGGAGCAATAGATGTACACGCTCATATAAACGATCCTATGTACCTTTATAGAGAGGATTTTGAAAGCGCCAGCAAGGCAGCCATAATGGGAGGAATGACAACATTCATTGAGATGCCGCTAGTAAAGGACATAGATGATGAATCAAGCTTTAGAGAAAGAAAAGAAATGGGAGAAAAAGCTTCTTACATTGACTTTGGCATACATGCTGGATTTATGAGAGAAAAAAACTATAAAAAGATTGAAGAGCTTTCAAACTTGGGCTTAACGACTTTCAAAGTTTTCACTTGTAGACCATTCAGAGCGCTTGATGAGCACATAATAAGGATGCTTGAAGCTTCAAGAAAAACAGGATCAATGTTACTCTTCCACGCCGAAGATGAAGCTATACTAGATTATTTCTTTGAAAAGTATGCTGAACGAAAGGATCAACTATGCGTTCATGATGCAAGACCGCCAGAGGCTGAGGCCCTTGCAGTTGATAAAGTTGCGACATATGCTAAGCTTACAGGAGGAAAGGCACATATAGTTCACCTCAGCAGCAGGCTAGGAGTAGAGGCTATATTAAGAGCAAAAAAATCTGGTGTTGATATAACAAGCGAAACGTGTCCACATTATTTAATTTTTACAAAAAAGGATGCAGAAAGGCTTGGCCCTTATTTGAAAATGGCCCCTTCTTTAAAAGGAGAAAAGGATAATCTTGCTCTTTGGGAAGCGCTGGAAAAAGGATATGTTGAGATGGTAACAACAGATCATGCGCCTGGAACCAAGGAAGAGAAAAACATAGGTTATTCCGATCCGTGGAAGGCATGGGGTGGCATCCCAGGAGTCGCTACGATGTTTCCTATTCTTTTTACATTTGGTTATTTGAAAGGATTCATTTCACTGAGCTCATTAGTAAAGGTTGTTTCAACCAACCCTGCAAAAAGGTTCGGGATAAAAGGAAAAGGCGTTATTGCTGTTGGTTACGATGCAGATATTATAGTTGTCGACCCGCAAAAAGAGATAAAGTTTGATGGTTCTAATGTTTACAAAGTTGGCTGGTCTCCGTACGATGGCATGAACTTGAAAGGATTTCCAGAGCACGTTGTTGCAGGAGGAGAAATAGCGCTACAGGACTACCAGTTTGTAAAGAAAAATAGGGGAAGATTCATATATCAAAAACCGGCTTAGTTTTCAGAAAATACTTTTTTAAAATAAAACTTAAATAAGCTAAAGTTAAGTATCTATTGAAAGCCGCGGTAGCTCAGCCTGACGAAAGGGCTAAGGAGAGCATCCGGCTGAAGACCGGAGGGTCGCCGGTTCAAGTCCGGCCCGCGGCATTATTATTTTATGGTTTAGATTGCTTAAAATAAGACAATTATATATGTAAACCCGAATCGATGAGGGAACCCTCACCATTTATCAGTATACTAAAACTTTAGCCTGTTTTTATGATGGATTTGCCACTTTAACAGCTTTTTTATTTTAATTTTTATCAAAATCTTTCTGGCACTGTCTAGCGAGCCTGCAAAAATGCTGATACCAAAATCTGCTTAATTTTTG
>DAXX01000052.1:7397-20149 GCA_002506605.1 Thaumarchaeota archaeon UBA160 | reverse complement strand
TTTATAACGCTGACAGGAGCGATCTGCACCTTAATTTTTATCTGAAAAATCTTATTTGAGCAGCATCTTTTAGCAGAAAAATTATTTTGTTTTATGAAATGCAACTTTTTATAACAAACCACCGTTATAGACCCTTCATGGCTTTTAGCCTTTAAAAATTTTTATTGCACAAAAATTAAGAAAAAAAGATAAAAATGTGTCAGACAGAAAAGTTGAGCATCTTTAAACGAATTCAGCTAAAAGCTTCAGATATTTATAGAATAATGCTAAGCTTTATAATGGGCAGGCCATCTAATTTTTCTCTTTTTGATAAAGGTCTTTATGCTTCTGGATTACCATATGGAAAAAGAGCCATAAAATGGATTAAAGAAAAAGGTATAAATTCTGTTATTAACCTTACAGAATATAATTTAGAATACGACGATTTGGAAAAAACACACATTCCAATGGAAAACGGTAAACCTCAAGAACCTGAGGTTTTACATCAAGCAGTTAAAGCTATAGAAAATTATCAAAAAAATAAAATGATCACTTTAGTCCATTGTAGCGCTGGAATTGGAAGAACCGGTATGGTCCTCGCTTGTTACCTTATATATAAGTACAACATGAAAGCTCAAGATGCCCTTAAAAAATTAAGAGAATTAAGAAAAGGTTCTATTTCTGACAAATCTCAAGAAAAATGTGTTTATCTTTATGAACGCTGGTTGTTGAATAATACAAAAGGTGAAAAAAATAATGAAAAGTAAGCTTGCCGTTATGCTTGTTGAGCCTGAATACGGAATAAACATAGGGTATGTTGCAAGAACTATGGCTAATTTTGGAATACAGGACCTTATTATAACTGGAAGAAAAAAGATCCCTAAAATAGCTTATAAGTTTGCATCACATGCAGGCGATATACTGAGGAATGCAAAACTCATGAGTTTTGATGAAGCGCTAAAAGGATTTGATTATAGGATAGCTACTTCAGCTAGAGCCAGCAAAAATTGGAGAACCGTTATAAGAAGGTCGAGATATCCAGAAGAGTCTTTTGAAAATGCCTTAAAACATGAAAATGTGCTTTTGATCTTGGGAAGGGATACAACTGGTTTAACAAACGAAGAAATAATGAAGTGCGATGATTTAATTAAAATTCCAACCAGCGAGAAATATCCTGCTTTAAACATTTCACACAGTCTAGCTATTTTACTTTACATTTGGTCAACTATGAACAAAAAAACAAATGTAAAAAAAATTAACGTTCCAAGAGAAGAAGTTGATGCGTTAATAGATTATATTGAAAAGATAGTCAAAAACATTAAACTTGAAGAACAAAGAAGCTACAGGGTTATAAAACTTTACAGGGAAATAGCCTTAAACAAATTAGATGATGAACGTGACATGTTAACGCTTTTGGGCTTTTTCAGAGACATAATCAATGCTTTACATATAAACGATAAAGCTAAGTAATTGATGGATTAACTACATAGAGTATATTGTTACCTCTTATTATTACATCGCCATATGAAGCAATCAGCTTTCCATTGTCATCATATTCTTCCGCATCTTGAAGATATATGTTCATATAGCTGTCAACCTTTACAAGACTTCCTTTATAGCTCATGCCGTTTTTTAGTTTAACAATAACAGGATGTTCTATAAGCTTCAAAAGCTCATCCATGGGTTTCTTACCCATTTCCATTTGTGAAGATTTAGCGTTTTGGATCAATCGCATGAGAGATAAATTTCTCAAAATAAAAACCTTTCTGTAAATGAGCTTTGCTACTTAACGCATAATCTTTTTTCTGTTTCTTGAGACAGAATCCTTTACGATCTCTTTGAGCTGCATTTTTATAAAATGCCTGCCAAGCCATTCCTGTAAACTTTATAACACTATAAACATAGAATTGGCAAGAACATTTGTTTATTATTTTAAGAATGAAAGCTAATGCGAAGTGTTCCCTATTATATTTTCAACATAAAAATAGTGTCAAAATGTCATCTTTGCCGCATCTGCGCTTATTCTTTTCAGCTTTTAAAGAACTCTTTAAAGGTTTGCCCGCTGTCATAATATTCATTTGACTTGCCATGATAGCCGACCAGCTACTTTATAATGAACGCATATAGTTCAGTTTTTAAAATTGGCCATGAACCATAAACTATATCGTCAAACACCTGCCTTTTTGATCTATAAAAAGTTGCTCACAAGCACATAAACTTCCTAGATAATCAGCTTACAGCCATATAATCCTGTCTAATGCAACCGCTTGTATCATCTATATAAAGTCAAAATTTTAAGTTTAAAGCCAAAATTATGCAAATAAGATGTAAATGATAATGCCTACATAAAAAAGAGGCAGACATATTAGAATGCATTACCAAAAATAAAACATAATTATTTTAAAAAAATGTTTAAGATGTTGAATTGCTTAAAATTATTGAATGAACGATCTTAAAAAAATAGGTTTGGATGCTGTTCCAGCAGTCGGACTTGGAACATGGGGAATAGGAGGAAAGACCATGCCTGACCATTCAAAGGATAAACAATGGGTTGAAGCTATTAAATATGCTATTAACAACGGTATGTGGCTTATTGACACAGCTGAATTTTACGCGCAAGGACATGCTGAAGAGCTGGTTGGAGAAGCAATAAAAGGCTTTAAGCGCGATGAAGTGTTCATAATAAGCAAAGTCTGGTACACTCATCTTGAAAGGGAACAGGTTTTACAGGCAGCTGAAAGATCTTTAAGAAGGCTTTCCATAAGCTACATTGATCTGTATTTGATACACTGGCCAAACGAAAGGGTGCCTTTAAGAGAAACATTATCTGCCATGCAAGAGCTTATAGATAAAGGAAAGATCAGATATGCCGGCGTAAGTAACTTTGATCTTCAGCTGCTTTTAAAAGCAAGAGAAGAAATGCCTAGAAGCGAAATAGTTTCTGATGAAGTAAAATACAGCCTTTGGCATAGGGAACCGGAAAAAGATCTTTTACGCTACTGTGAAAAAGAAAAAATTGCTTTAATAGCTTACACGCCAATAGAAAAAGGATCAATAGCTAATGAAAATTTTCTTGCTGAGATAGGAAAAAAATACGGAAAAACCGCTGTTCAAGTTGCGCTTAATTGGCTTATCTACAAAGAGCCCGTTATAGCCATTCCAAAAGCAGAAAAATTTGAACATATAAGGGAAGACGCAGGCGCCATGGGATGGCGGCTAAGTCCCGAAGATTATAAGGCTATATCAGATAAGTACAAATTATGAGAGCTACAATATTATAAGAAAAAAATATATATCCATTAGTTTTGAAAGTTTATTTGATGAGCTCTAAAAAGAAGAGGACAGTAATGCCAATGTCTAGCGCTGGGTTAATGTCATTTTACAATACGGATGAGCCAGGAATAAAAATAACTCCTACAGCGATTTTAGCGCTGACGATTAGTTTCATAGTAATTTCAATAGTTTTATTGGTGATCAAACCAGTGTAAAAAATTGCAAAAAATTAACCAGAACGTATCTACGCTATTAAAAGTATTATTTAGTATGCCTTCTAACAAATATGTAATCCCATTCTTCCATTTGGCTTTATTCCTAATAATACAATTAATGATTACGATCGCTTACAAAGGTGATCTTTTTTTAATTCCTTTTGGCTTTACCGGCATCCTTATCTATTTGTACGTTTTGCGCTATTTAACTGGTAAAAGAGTCTCATTTTCTACTATAAGAAGAGTTTCTGCGACACATTCTTTTTTTCTTCTTTTAACCTTTTTAGCGGTTTTAATTTCAATAATTTTCTCAAGGCCCCTTTATGCATTTATCAGTTCTTTTTCAGCTGTTTTTAGTTTTTCTTATATAGTTTTGAGGGGCGAATTTTTAGAAGGGAGACTTGAACCTTTAATCAGCCTACTTTTTTATTATTTTTTTCTATTTTTACCTATATACAGGGTTATTGAAAAAAGCTTTAATTATACTGAATTTTATTTTTGGCTTGCTGCGTTTGTTATAACTGCAATTTTTTATTATACAGTTGATCGGCTCACCATAAATAAGGTTGGTGTCAAACTTTCAAATGTTGCTCAAAAGGTCCTAGATGCTTGGATGGTAGAGTACAGCGAAGGTTTTGAAAAGCTTCTTGAAGCGAACTCAATTAAAATCAAAGCAAAGACGTACTGTCTAAAATTAGTTAAAGAGGATGGTTCAAGCTACTGCATTTTAGTTCCTCCTGTTCATCCCGGACCTTTTAAAGGAGTCGGCAGTTATAATATAACTGAGCTGATTGCTAAACAATTTAGAGAGAAAGGTTTTAAAGATGTTATAGTTTTGCATTCAACTTCAAATCATGACATGAACCTTGCTTCTAAAAAAGCGGTTGTTGAATATTTAAAACAACTAAATTATCAACCATATGAAATCGCATTGGACAGATTTAAAATTTTTAAAGAAGAAAGCGCTTATTTTCAATACAACGGCTTATCAACTAACGCATGCGATCTTGTTATATTATTGCCTAAAGTTACAATGGACGATTTGCCGATGGGATATATGTTGAAACTTTACAAAGAGAACCAAAAACGAAAAAAGGACTTAATACTTGTCGATTCTCACAGCAACCTTTCAAGTTTTGTAGAGAACATAGACTTTTATGAGCCTTTCAATTTCCAACCCCCAGAACCAAACTCAAAGTATCTTTATTTTGCTTTAGAGAAACTATCAATACCTATGGAAGAAGTTGGAGGATGCGGAGTTTATAGGATAGATTTGTCAGACGGAGATTTAAAATTAAAGATTTTATATATTGATTCCAATAATGCGCTCCCGCAAGCTACAGAAAAAATTCGCAAAAGTACAGGATACATTGTTGTTACAAGTGATACTCACGTAATAAAAACGCTTGCAAACAGGAAGGGATATTGGGCTTTTGGCGAATTGACAGATCCACAAATTATAATCGAATCTATTAATAAAAATCCTGAATTAAATTTAGAAAAAATAAAGGCAAACTTATTGGTTTGGGAAAATGAGATAACGGTAATAGGAGAAGATGGACTTACAAAACTAAAGCAGGCAATGAGCCAATCTTTAAATAATTTCAAATATTACATTATTGCTATAACTGCTCTATTTGCGATCGCTATGATTGTCTGAGATCATGATGATGCACATGCGCTCCAACCACATACTGGGCATGTTGCACAACCTTCTTTAAATACAAGCTTAGAGCCGCATACTGGGCAAGTTTCCATTTCATCAGAATTGCCCATTCCACGAATCATTGCAATCTGTACGCTTGGCACTGTTTTTTCTTCCTTTTTTTCTTTTTCTTCAGGAGCTTTTAGAACTTGAACCTGTAGCGACTTGTCCCTGTACACAGTTAAGTCTTTTACACCCATTTCATGTGCCATTACTATTAGCTGCCTCACTTCTTCAGGCGTAATGTAAGAAGGCATGTTTATCGTTTTAGAAATTGAACTGTCTACCCACTTCTGAAATGCGGCCAAAGCTTTTATATGATCTTCAGGAGCGATTTCTAAGGCTGTTACAAAGACCCTCTTTATATCATCAGGAATATAGTTAATCCCAGTAAGTTTACCCCCTTTAGAAACTACATCCCTAAGCAATTCAGAATCCAGTATTCCAAGTTTCCTCATGACCTTTTCAAAAACCGGATCTATATATTCAAATGTTCCTACAGTTACGTCCTTTTCATATACCAAAGCAAAAACAGGCTCAATGCCGCTACTTGTGCCAGCAATCATAGATATGCTTCCTGTAGGAGCTATCACAGTTGTATAAGCGTTTCTTATGCCATTTCTTTTAATTTCATCTGCAAGCGACTTCCAGTCTAGATGCCACGAATTCCTATCATAAAATCCTGAGAACGGTAGTTCCCCTTTTGCATATCTGCTCTGTTCAAATAGAGGAAATGGACCTCTTTCTTTTGCAAGCTCAACAGATTGAACTTTTGAATAATAATTTATGAATTCCATAAGCCTTTCCATAAATGCTCTTCCCTCATCACTATCATATGGCAACTTCATTTCAAATAGAAGATCCGCCACTCCCATAACACCAAGTCCTATTTTTCGCGTCTTCCTTGTCATTTCTTCTATGCTTTTAAGAGGATATTTGTTTATCTCTATAACGTTATCTAGGAACCTTGTGGAAAGCATGACAGTTTCTTTGAGACCATCCCAATCATACTCGACGCTTCCGTCTTCTTTTTCCTTTACGAAAGCCCAAACGTTAAGGCTCCCCAAGTTACAAGATTCATTTTCATAAAGCAACACTTCACCGCATGGGTTAGTTGCAGTTATCGGTCCTAATGCTTCTAGAAGCGGGTTGTATTTGTTAACATTATCAAAATAAATAACCCCTGGCTCAGCGCTTTCCCAAGCTTGATAAGCTATCAGATCAAGTACCTGAAGCGGATCTACTTCGCCTACAACTTTGTTGTTCCTTGGATTTATCAGAGGATACTTTTTACCCTGATTGTAAGCCTCCCAAAATTCGGGAAATATGAGGACTGAAATGTTAAAGTTCCTGAGCTGCTGATTACCTTTTTTAGCTGTTATAAATTTAAGAATATCAGGATGATTAATGTTTAAAATGCCCATGTTGGCGCCACGTCTCACGCCTCCCTGTTTTATTATCTCAGTCATAAAGTCAAACAGTTTCATAAAGCTTATGGGACCGCTTGCAATACCGCCTGTTGACCTGACAACGTCCCCTTCAGGCCTCAATTTGCTAAAATTGTAGCCAACACCTCCGCCAGCCTGAAATATTAGGGCAGCCTGTTTCAATGTGTCCATGATACTTTCTAAAGAATCCTCTATACCCAAGACAAAACATGCAGATCCCATTCCGTAATGCGATCCGAAATTTATAAGAGCCGGCGTATTTGGTATAAACTTCTTAGAAACCATAAGATCATAAAATTTGTCAATTATCTTTTCTACGTTGTTAAATTCTCCGTTTTTTATCATTTTAATTAAATCGGTCCACTTTATTTTGATATGTCCTTCTGCATTTAGCTTGTCATAAAGTTCTTTGAGCCCTTTCTTGTGAAAGATGTTCAGCTCATATTTGCCTATTTTGAGCTCTACATTTTCATCCAGAGGTTCTGTTTCATTGGGTTGAACATGTTCTTTCGTATAAACGCGAGGATCATAAAGTATTTCCGGCAAACCAACGTGAACTGCAACCCTTATGAACATCTGTTTTGGGCTTTCAATTATTTTGCCGTTTTCATCCTTTTTCAGGTATCTGCTTGCAAGAACCCTAAGTGCGTTTAGGTCAAAAGCTTTATCTACTTCATCAATGACACTTTTGCCCAGTATTTTTTTCTTTTCCTCACGTATTTCAGCTCTTTTTTCCCTATATAATATATATGCCTTAGCGATCTTTGCCTGATTTTTTTCTATAAGCTTCTTTTCAACTATATCTTGTATTTCTTCAACGTGAGGTGTCCCTCCTTTAGTTTCAAGCTCTTGAACGACGGCTTCTGCAACTTCTTCTGCTATTTTGCGATCAAAAATTCCTACAGCCTTTTCAGCTTTCCATATAGCTTCAACTATCTTATTTTTATCGAACTTAACTGTTCTTCCGTCCCTTTTTATAACATACTCTATCATTCCGTATTTTTTGATAATAAGTTAAAAAATATATTTTTTTGTAAAATCTTTTTGATTTATTTATAATATAAATATAATATTAAAAAGACTAATTTTTTTGATCTGTCATTTAAGTTCGTTACTGTAATAATTCAAAAATGCTATTTCGTTTAAAGGCTTTCTTTTTTTCTTTCCTTTTAACTTTTTTGCAGGTTTGCCAAACGGTATTACCGTAAGCAAATAGAAGTCTTTCGGAGCCTTTAAGAGCTCTGTTATTTTTTCCCTTTCAAGTCCATTCACCCAAACTGAGCCAAGTCCTAAGGACCACCCTGCAATCATCATGTTCTGAACAGCCCTTGTGCCGTCTATTATGTAAAATGGGTTGCGAGGATCCACAAAAACAGCCACTGCAAAAGCTGCCTTTGAAATATATGGCCCTGTCGGTGCAAGCGCGGCAACCTTTTCTAACAACTCTTTATCATTTATAAGTATAAAAATCCATGGCTGCCTGTTGTAAGCACTGCCGGCCATTCTACCTGCTTCGAGAACTTTTTTCTGAATGTAGTAGGGCACGTCTTCTGGAGCAAATTCTCTCACCTCTATCTTTGTCAAAACTGCATCAAGCGCATCCATAATATTTTAGGACAAAAATTATGAATTAAACTTAGTGGAATTTTTTCTAAATAGGTTTTCCATACTCGTTATGAACTTCTCTAAAACCATTTTTCGTATAAAATGAAGTAGCTATAATATTCTTTGATGGAAATCTTGCCATCAAAATTTTTATACCTATTTTTTTCAGATCGCTTTCTGCATATTCTATCAGCTGTCTTCCAATTGTGGATCTTCTTTTTGATGGATGAACATAAAATTCTTCGATCTGGGCCACTATCTGAGGTACATAAAAAACTCTGTCAACTAACTTTATTTTTACTGCGCCCCAAAGCTGACCTTCTTCTTCATAAACATATATAAATGAATTTTTATCAGCTAACGCTTCCTTGACCATCTTCTCAACCTTCGCGCGCAAATCATCAACAACTTGAAGCATAGGGTCAAATTCTGAATTTAATTGATACATTTTCGAAAACATATTAGTTAGATCCTGAACATCTGATTCGTTTGCTTTTCTAATTGGCATAGGTTATATTTTCATGTCGTTTATATAAATGTTTAACTCTTTTTGCAAAAATTAAACTGTTGCCTAAATTTTCCTTTGAATTTTTTGTTGCATCATACTTGTAATTAAGATATTCAAATGCGCATCTGTTTAAGAGCGAATATATTACTATTATAATAAATATAAAAAATATGTATTTTTATTAAAATATTAAATATTTTAGTTTATAAATATATAATCTTTATAAACAATACTAATTTTTTCAATTTTAAATGATCAAAAAAGCTGATAGCCTTCCGTTAAACGAATTTAACAAAGTGAAGCTATCATTTAACCATATCAAACTGACTTTAATAGCAGGTGTAGGCTTTTTGACTGACGCTTATGACCTTTTCAGTATAAGTATCGTTCTTTTCATTTTAACTATTTTCCCAGAAAAACTGTTTCCTCTTTCAATTAAAATTTTAGGTCTTCCGCTCTCAGCTTACCTAGCTACATCTGCTATAGTCTTTGCCATAATAGGACAGCTCATTTTCGGTACTATTTCTGATTTGTTGGGTAGAAAGAAGATTTATGGACTAGAAGCAGCCATTCTTGGCGCAGGTGCCATACTGTCAGCTATTTCTCCGAACGTATACTGGTTAATTTTTAGCAGGGCTCTATTAGGTTTGGGCATTGGAGGAGATTATCCTATATCTTCAGTTATTGCATCAGAATATGGAAATGCTAAAGACAGGGGCAAAATGATAGCTACTGTTTTTTCCAATCAAGGGATCGGAATAATTTTAGCTGCAATTGTAGGGATACTGTCTGTAGACTTTTTACCATCAGATTTAGCGTGGAGAATAATATTAGGTCTAGGAGCGGTGCCAGCCATTCTTGTAATATATTTTAGAAGAAAAATGCCTGAAACGCCTCGTTATTCTTATTATGTTAAAAAAGATATAAACGAAGTAAAAAAGGCAGCTGAATATTTGAATATAAAAACAAGTCTTAAAGACGTTAATTGTAATATTCGATCAAACAACAAAAACTCTTTCGTGAGCTTTGTTATAAAATTCTGGAAATATCTATTTTTAACAGCATCTACTTGGTTTATATTGGACATTGCATTTTATGGGACAGGAATATATTCTTCTTTCATCGACTCGACAATAATTCCTTACTTAATCCAAGAAAACATAAAGACTGCCATATTTGTTATCGGTTTACCATATTTGATAAGTTTACCGGGATATTTCTCCGCTGTAATGCTGGTTGACAGGATAGGAAGAAAATCCCTTCAAATATTGGGATTTTTGATTATGTCTATAATATACTTTTTGACCAGTTTTATGCTAAATGAAGCAAACCATATTGTAATAACGTTCATTTTATTTGCTCTATCATTTTATGTCATAAATCTCGGACCTAACACGACCACTTTCATAATCCCGGCTGAAATATTCCCTACAAGAAAGAGGTCCACAGGACACGGTATATCTGCAGCATCGGGAAAAATCGGGGCGGCATTATCAACTCTGTACTTGCCATTATGGAAAGCTCAGTTTGGTTTATCGGCTATCTTTTTAGGTTTGGGAGCAATTAGCTTGATCGGTGCCGCGCTAACCACTTATTTGCCTGAATCTAAGGGCGTCCCTTTAGAGGAAATATCCCAAGAAGAAATTACCTATATTAAGGCTCAATAGCTGAACATCTCTTCACTCACTGAATAATCAATTATATTTTCTGCAATATCTGAAGTGTATTCTGCTATTCTTTCGAAATGTTCAAGAACATCTTTCGGTGCGTTTGTGTTAGCTTTACTGATGTTTTCTCTTATTTTTTCTACCTTTTCAATTATCTCGTTGGCCTTTATTCTATCTTTATACAACAAGACCTCGTAAATCGCTTCAAAAACTTCGGTTACTTGTTTGTAGATTTGATCTATAAACTCGGTACCGTTGTTTTTTAAAACAACCCCTGAGGAAGCTATGCTCACAGCGTGATCAGCTATCCGTTCTATACTCTTTATTAAGCTTTTAGAGATTAGAACATGGGCATACCTTTTTAAGCCAAAGCTTTTCAGCATGTCCTCATTGTATAAAATTCCGTTCAGAACCCTTACACCATAAAAATAAAACCTATCAACTTCTGAATCTGAGCTTATAACAGAAAGCTTAATTTCCAGATCGTCTTTCAATATAGCTGTATACGAATCTCTGATCATGCTTAATGCTATATTGTGCATCCTTCTTATCAAAGCGTTTAGGTTCACTGAAGGCCAGTAAACCAACTCTTGAAATGTTATGCTTTCAGCAGATTCTTCGGTAACCTCAATACCTATCATAAGTTCCTTGGCTAATTTTTTTAATTCCTCCTTTAACGTCTGACGCAGCTTGCCTTCTTTTGATTTTATGGTTATGAACTTAGCACCCAGAAGGTAAGCTGAAATGAAAATGCGAGATATAAGAGAAGCTTTGTCACTATCGGAAACTTCTATGTTAAATTTGAACTTTTCTGTTTCAAATACATTCTCTGAAGGACTTATTATCAGCTTGGGCCCTTCCACTTCAATAAAAAGCGAACCAGATTTATCTATTTTTAATTCTCTTACCCATTCCTTTGGAAGGACCAGAGCATATGAGGAATTGCCTATTTTCTGAATTTTCCTCACGATTTTTTTAGCCATTTGAATAAGTATTTATTTAATTTAATATATATTTTTACGCCCAGATTCTGTATCCACTTTCTTTGATTATTTTTTTATAGAAGTTAATGACGTCCTTCAGATCGCTGGGCTCTATTGCTCCTAAAGAATAAGGATCTACTATTATTCCAGACGCTCCTCTTTTTATTAGAAGCAGAATTTCATCAGCTTTAAGCTCGCTGAGCGATCTAAAATATATTGGCTTTGAGAGAGTTGTAGAAAGGAGCTCAAGAACAGCCAAGTCCACAAGGTTAAATGAAGAGTCAAGTCTGTTCTGAGTAGATGGACCATAGATAAAACCTTCTACTGATGGTATATTGCTTAAGGCTCTATAATAATCAATTGGCAAACCAGGTTGCACACTTACAAACATAGGAATTCCAGTTTCTAGCAAAAATATAGGCGCTGTAGCAGGATATACCACCATAAAATCAAAATTAAAGTTTTTAATCTGATCCCATTCTTCCCTGTTAACGCTTCGCACGTCTCCGAGCAAAATTCCTTTTTTTATGGAAACTTTTTCCAGAATGCTCTTTATGTTTTCTGATTCTTCTTCAAGCGACCCTATTATGTAATTTTGTTTTTGAGATAAAATCTGAAGCAGAACCCCATCGGCGCCACTTTCTTGCGAAGCTTGCGCTAGCTCAGGATCGTTCTTTGAAAGCTCAACAATTAAAGGCAACGAAGACCTGAACATTATAGACCTCTCTCAAGTTTATATATTAAAATTGTATAAATTTAAATTTATGTCTGTTTGTAAAAGATTTTAAACATGAGCATATGCTTTAATCCAATAGGTTATGTAAAGACCCAGCTAAGCGATGAAGAAATCAGAAAAGCTCGTGATAACATTGTTTCTCAAATATTAATAAAAGAAGAATACGTTGATGGGTTAATAGGTTTAGAGGGTTATTCACACCTCATTGTTATTTCTTATTTAAACAAGCTAAGAGATTTTGAAGTTGGTGTTCTTAAAGTAAAACCTAGAAGGCTTATCAGGTACGGCTTAAAGTTAGAAGAGCTTCCGGAGGTCGGTGTTTTTGCTTTAGATTCACCCACTAGGCCAAACCCTATAGGGCTAAGTATAGCTGAAATCATTAAAATAGAAAGGAACGTAATCACTGTAAAAGGGCTTGATCTTTTTAACGGAACGCCTGTGCTGGATATAAAGCCTTATTCGTATGAGAGAATTGTTGAAAATTTTAAAGTGCCCACTTGGTATATAGAACTACAAAGAAAAACAAATTCAAAAATTATTTAGTTTATTTTATTTTTCTTGTTTTCTTCTTCACATGAGCTGGGAACTACGGGATTAGTAATTATTCAATCCCTAACCTGTACAATCTTTCCT
>DAXX01000052.1:7075-7351 GCA_002506605.1 Thaumarchaeota archaeon UBA160 | reverse complement strand
GTTCTTTGTGAACATCCAAACTATGTGGAAGACCAAAAACAGCATATATTCATTCAATATTATTTTGTTAGTCACTATAGAAGAGTCTCTTACTCATGGTAAAGTTAGCAACAACTTTCTCTTTCTTGTGTTGCTTTAGAACTTTGACTACCTGCAAGTTACAGTGGCAGATCTTCTAGAGTGTGAAGTATCAGCATAATTGAAACTTTCTGAAGATAACCTTTTTTGGTTTTTAATCTTTTATATCAATGTAGCTGTTTATAAGAAATCTAAAAC
>DAXX01000052.1:0-7051 GCA_002506605.1 Thaumarchaeota archaeon UBA160 | reverse complement strand
TATCTTAGCTATAGGCTTAGGCCTACGTAATATAGAAATTTAAAAAAGCAATGAAGTTATGGATGCAATTATAAATCTAAATAATAACCAAAGTATGCTAAAAATATATATTATTGGGGCTGGCCGGATTTGAACCGGCGATCACCAGCGCCCGAGGCTGGCAGCCTAGACCAGGCTAGCCGACAGCCCCTCTAAATTGAACTGTGGGTCTACTTCCCTTAAAAACTTTATCAGATCTTCTCGAGTCGGGCTTCCTCTAGGATCCTCATGAACAACTTTATATGCCGCAGCATAGTTTGCAAGCTTTAGAGAATCTTCATCATTATAACCGAGAGCTAGAGCTGCAGCAAAAGCACCTGCGAACGCATCGCCGGCACCGGCAGAGCTCTGAGGTTTTAATCCTATTTTTTCAAGATTAACACCTTCAACACGAAACTTACGCTCGCCTATGAGCTCGGCCCCTTTTTTTCCTAGGGTTCTTATTATTTTTCTACCAATGCATCCCTTTATAAATTCACTTTCGCTTTCGTTAACGATAAAGTAGTCAGCGTTTACCGAGCAAGCAGATTTAGCGTAAGTAGCTGGTATGTAGACTCTTATTCCTTTAGAAGCGTTGAACACTGTATTAGCTAACTCGGGAGCTACGTTTGCGGAAATAACGATCTTGGTGGTTTGAAGCTCATTAAGTAAATCCTCATCTACTAAATCTGGTGTGAGTTTTAAATTAGCTCCAGGATAGGAAATTATCATGTTTTCTCCGCTTTTTTCATCCACAACTACGTAAGAAGTACCGCTTTCTATTTCTTTAAAAATTTTAATATGTTCCGTATTTATGTTTAAACTCTGGAAATATTTGATATGAAGTTTTGCTGCTTCATCATCGCCTAGAGCTCCAAGGAAAGAAGCTTTTCCAACTATTTTTGCAAATGCCGAAGCAACGTTTCCTCCTTTTCCTCCGAGCGCCCTCTTTATTCTTGTTACCTTTGTTTCCCCTCCAGGCTTGGGTATGGATGTAACAAAAAGGGTTATATCATAATTTAAAGTGCCTGTGATCAGGTAATCCATAATATTGAGTTTTTAAAGGCATTTTTTAACGTTTTGCCAGCTCATAAATCTTTGTTAATCTCAACATCATAAACTGCCTGAACAGTTCTCGGCCCAACCTGCCGAACAACTCTATAATAAATTACTTTGCCTGTAGGAATTAGGTCGCTTCCTTTAATTAGCGCATCATTTTCGTTTGAACCTTTTGGATAGCTTATATGTAGATAAATGTGCACAAAACCATGATTTTTTAAGGTTTTTATGGCATATTTATAATATTCAATTGCCTTTTCGGGCAGGGGCATAAGCACTCTGTCTGCTTTACCTTCAAGCTTTTCAGCTACTTCAGCTGCATCATTAAGATATGGTATGACCATTCCCTTTAACTTATTTAAACTTATATTTTCAACCATATAATTATATGCATGTGGGTTGATCTCTGAACTGTGGACCACAGCAAATTTTTTCTTCGCTATAACAATAGAAAAAGTTCCGACACCAGCAAACATGTTAAAAACTGTTTCGTTATCAGAAACTAGGTCGGCTATCCTCTTTCTTTCCTGACTGAGCCTAGGCGTGAAAAATACTTTCGTAACATCAACTTTAAAAATACAACCATTTTCTTTATAAATAGTTTCACTTCTTTTTTCTCCAGCTATATGAACAAGTTCCCTAATTCTAAAATCACCCTCAACCGGACCAATTTGGGCCCATACAGATTTTACGTTTTTGTTAATTTTCATCAGAGTTTTTCCAATGATTTCTGAATGTGCCCTTAGTTCTTCAGGAATTCTGATAACCGCTATATCCCCTATGAGATCAAAAGCGCCTACAGCTCTGGCCGCCTTTTCGCCTATTATATCTTTTAAAAGTTCTTTTAATGGTCTAGGCATTTATCTATTATATTTATATATAAATAAAAAAATTTATAGCGATTTTTTATTGAGCTGACGCAATGAGCGATATAATTGAAAGAGCAAAAATCAGCACAATGCATGTTTACACGTTTATAGCAGTTTCCATGGGTTTCTTTATATGGGGGGTGCTTTCTACGCTTGCTCCTATAAGCACGTTGATAAGCAAATTCATTCCAAGTTCAATGTACGTCTTGGTGCTTTCTATTCCTCTTGTGTTCGCTTTAATAGGAAATTTTCTGATGGGGTTCATTGCTGACAAAATCGGAAGAAAAATGGCATTTATAATAACGATGCTTAGCTATGGCATAGGAGTTTTTCTTTTTATGATTTCTGAAAACTTCAGCGTGCTTATGGCTTCCCTTTTTCTAACACAGTTTGGAGTTGGAGGCGAAGAACCCGCGCTGCTTGCTCTTTTGAGTGAAAACATGCCCGTTAGGTATAGAGGAGCCATTCTAGCAATAATGCCCAACTTTGCAAACATTGGGGCCGCTGTAGCTTCGGGCATAGCTATAATTACTCATGGAGCTTTTTACCCTACAAAGGTAGCAATAGGCATAACGGCTTTCATAGCTATCATAATACTTGTTTTTTCTAGGCTTTCAATGCCAGAATCAGTGAGGTGGCTTGAAATAAAAGGAAAATTAGAAGAAGCAAAAAAGTACACGACATCCATAAAAGTTACTGATGAAAAATTAGAAGAAGCTTCGCCAACTGCCGGTTTAGGATTGAGGTTAGCTTTTCTCGTAATAATAGGAATTTCACAGTTTCTTAGTTTTGGGCTTATGGCATACATATTGGGACCTGCTGAGTTTCCGAGTTTGACCGCTCAAATACTTTTTATAGCTAATCTAGGCGCCTCAATTGCAGGTTTTATCGGAGCTTACATAGCAAACAGAATCTCAAGAAAGAACTATTTAATCTTTTCATTTTTAGGGGGTTTGATAACGATGTTTCTTATACTTCCCTTTGCTAGCGTTCAGTCTTTAGCTTTGTTCTACACGTTGCTGTTCCTTAATATGGCATTTAGCGAATTTGCTTGGATTTCTAGAACCATGTTGGAGCCTGAGCTATTCCCGACAGGGCTGAGAGCTGGGTTCATAGGTGTTATAAGGACCATAACTTACGGCACATATATAGCTTCAATATTTCTTACATTTAGCTTTACTGTTCCTCAATACATTTATTATAACATAGGTTTGTGGCTACTTGGTTTTGGTGGAGCGTTAATATGGTATGTAAAGGGATTTGAAACTGCAAGAAAAAGCCTGAGAAGCATCGATAAAGTCCATGCTAAATTGTGAGCAAAGCGGCCACTAATCCTGTAAGAAATACACCATCAAATATACCAGCTCCTCCTATGCTTACAAATGAAGCGCCTAGCCTATCGAGCTTGTGAAGGTTTGTTAAATCAGCACCTATGAGAGAACCCATTGTTCCGGCTATATAAGCAACAACCGGAGCCATGCTGCCTCCAAAAATTATACCAAGCAAGGCTGCAAATAATGGAGGTATAAAGAACGGTGTAACTATACCAAGCCCCTTCACAGGTTTAGCTATCGCATGAATGAAGATAGAAGAAATTATTATGGAAAGTAATACTGAAAACAGCATGTTAATATGAATTAATATAAGGTATACTGAAGCTATAACAGGAATAACAGCTCCACCTAAGTTTACTGCAACTGTAACCCTTTCGTATGAATAGAATGGAACATAAAGTTCTATCCCAAATATTGTATAACTTTTTAGCATAACAATCGGTTCTTTGCTTCTTAAAGTTGCTATCGGTATATTTACGTTTGCGCCTATTAGTGAAAAAAATGTAATGATTATAATTTGAATTGGGGTAAAACCCAATATTTTAAAAGAATAAAAAATTGTGAAAACGAGCACAAATAATAAAAGAAGCATAAAAATAAGATATATTGCCGCCCTATGTGATTTATGTACTATTGGTTTCAATCAATGTTCATTAAAACGATTTGCTTATATGCCTTATTGTACACTTTTTATTTTTATGGTAGATGATGAACTTGAATTAGCAGTGCTACATCACTTAAAAATCGCTAATGTTGATTATGCTTTTAGCATAGCTAGAAATCTAGGCGTTAAAACTGAAACCGTTATAATGGAGCTTGAAAAACTTGAAAGAGAAGGCTATGTACGGAAGGTATTTGGTAAAGGACTTAAAAGAACTAAAGCAAAAATGAAAAGATCTCCTGAGGTGACTAAGCATCATACATATTACACACTTACAAAAGAAGGGAAAGAGTACTTAAAAAGCAAATGGAATACTATTAAGTAGCTGTAAGTTTGAGGATCTTTTCAGCTATATCTTTGAGCCTCTTTTTCTCCTCCTCACTCAATCCTTCAGCTTCTGCCCTTTTCTCTAGCCTGTCTAACAGCGCTTCCATCATGAACGTTATGCTTCTAATATTTATAGCAAACGGTATGGAGCTCATATAATCGATGCCGTGCGGAGTTAGCTTGAGCTTTCCGTCATTTGTTTTTTCTATCAAACCCTCTTTTTCAAGTTCCATTAAAAGAGGATAAAGAGAGCCAGGAGAAGGTCGCCAGCCTAGAACCCTAACTAGATCGTAAGCTATTTCTATTCCGTTTTTAGGTGATTCCATCAGGCTAAAGAGCACGTAGGTTCTGAGCCCAAGATGTCTTCTTCCCCTTCCTTTGTGCATATCATATTTTTGTGCAAGCAATTTAAAAACATGCGCTATATGCTTAACAAGATTTATGATTGCACAAAAAGATACAATTTTTACAATGCATTTTGTTTGTATCAAATGCAAAATAATTATAATTTTTAACAAATAAAAATAAAATAATTAATAAAAATTAAAAAAATAATAAAAATTAAACTACAATGTCATGCCCTGCTAAACTCTTTCCACCAGTTTCAAATCCTTTATAGTACCAGTATATTGCTGATATCAAACCAATTAGGAACACAACTGCTATAGCCGCTGAAGAATAATTGAAGTAAGATATAATTTGGCTTGATTCTGGAGGAAGAAAATATATTGAAAGTAGCATTGTTATAATTCCTGCAATAATCCATACAGCCGTTCTTGCAAGAGAAACCCATCTTCCTCTTGTTATAGTTGGAAAGACTTCAGGTTCAAGCATTGCTCTGACACCCCAAGTAAGCTCAACGCCAAAGAACTGAATAGTTATAAGAGCTATAAGTGCAGAACCTGCTGTTGCCCCTGTTATTGCTACGTAGGCCCAAAGCAAAATCCAGAGAATAAACTGCGAACCGTATGCAAGTAATGCAGCGTTCTTTCTAGACATTCTGTGCGCAAAGAAAACCCCAAAAAGTATTCCAAGAATTGCCATCGTGAACCCTCCTATAACTGGTATAAGGCTTGAATAGTCTGTAAAGTACAAGTAACCTATATCATATGTAATCCATACGAAAGCAACGTCCTGTACTATTCCTATCAACGTTATGAGCAGCCATCTCAATGGTACCCCCATTGTGGGTTTTACGTGTTCAGCTGTTTCTTGATCAACTTTTTGCCAAGCCTCCTGCACTGATTCTGGCGTTTTCTTTTCTGTCGCTTCCCACGGCTCAGATTCTTTAACTGAATAGTAGCCTATTATCAGTGCCACTAGAGGCGCTATGAGTAGCAAAGCATAAGCTACTTCATCTTGTAAAGATGAAGCGCCCAACAATGCTGGAATAAAAACAAGGGCCACACCTATGTTTCCAAAGTTCTGAACAACAACCAGTAGATTTCCTCTGTACTTGGCTGGAACGCTTTCAGATATCGCGGCAAGAATAGGCGTTTCAGCTCCTATCGCAGCCATACCGACAAGTATAAACGAAATTATTATCGCGGCCGAATTTGTTGGCGCGGCAAGATAAATCGCTATACCTATAAATATCATTGCCGCTGTTATGAGGAACGATTTTCTTCTGCCTAAGTAATCTGTCAAAAAGCCTGCAAGTAAAGCCCCAAAACCTCCAGCTATAAAACCAGCGCTCAAGCTCAAGTAATAGTATTGTGTAGGAATTATGCTAGTTATAGCAAAAACTGGACCATAGCTTTCAGCAACACCATAAACAAGCATGCCCATTGCTAACGCAAAAATAGCTAACCAGGGAATTTTGGTCTTTGTTTGAACTGGTTTTGCGCCAGTCGTTTCGCCCGACGCATTTATGGTCTTATTTCCTTTTTTGTCGGGTTTCTTAAGTAAGTTCATGAGTAATAATCTAATTAAATGCGTTTTATATAAATGTTTCTTTACAGAAATATACAAAATATTTTAAGTCGCTGTTTAAATGACAGGAAAATTTATTAGTAAACTATAATTTTTTTATAATCGTAAAAAATGTTTTTACAAATTTCAAAAAATATGAAAAGTGCGTGCTAATTTCTTATTTCGTATTTTTGTAATAATATTGATGACTCCATTTATCTTTGGTAAGCACATTTTGTTCCTTTTTTTATTTTTATGCTTTACTTAATCTAAACAACTTTGGTATATACAGCGCCAGGGCGTAACCAGGGGATGGACTACCCTGACCTGTCAGCTGGAGCTTTTCGCTTTATACTGAGAGCTTGCGCCTATGCGGCGTTGAGGCTTCAATCTCAGCGAGCTTTTTGCCTGCGTTCCACAGGCATAATGCTTCCATCAACTTTTTACCCTTAAGTCAAGCTAATTAGGCCTTATGTCTTTGAGCTTTTATACATAAAATGTGAAAAAGAAGTTAGAGAGAAAAACTTTAAATTTTCATCATCCATTAGAAGGGGCGAGGCTTTCATCTTTCTGTAATTCAAACTTTTATCATAATTGTATGCGTTTATGCATTAATATATGCACTTTTCTGTCATGCAACATCTAAACATCAAATTGCGGCGGGCGGGATTTGAACCCGCGATTTCCAGCGTGGCAGGCTGACGTCCTAGACCAGGCTAGACGACCGCCGCTTTATAAAAAAGTTCGCATATATCTTTAAAAGCTTTGCTATGTATGTTGACTTTATATCTTATGGCTCGCCTCTAAAAGCCTACTTTTTTAAAACAATCTCTTTCAAAGCATAATCTTCTGACTTCCTTCACGCCATAAAT